>JBIJAP010000116.1:0-9047 GCA_044345715.1 Rubrivivax sp. | reverse complement strand
CCTCACGTTTGCCGCAGCGCTGAAGAGCTTCCTGCGCCAGGATCCGGACATCATCATGGTCGGCGAAATCCGCGATCTCGAAACCGCCGACATCGCCATCAAGGCCGCGCAGACCGGCCACCTGGTAATGAGCACGCTGCACACCAACGACGGCCCGACGACGCTGACCCGCCTGATGAACATGGGCGTGGCGCCTTTCAACATCGCGGCCAGCGTGCTGCTGATCACAGCCCAGCGCCTGGCCCGCAAACTGTGCGAGAACTGCAAGAAGCCGGCGGACTATCCGCGCGAGAGCCTGCTGAGGGCCGGCTTCAAGCCGCAAGACCTCGACGGCAACTGGAAGCCGTACCGTGCCGTGGGATGCAGTTCGTGTACAAATGGTTACCGCGGACGCGTCGGCATCTACCAAGTGATGCCGATAACAGAGGCGATACAGCGCATCATCCTCACCCAGGGCTCGGCGCTGGATATCGCCAAGCAGGCCGAAGTCGAAGGCGTGCGCGATCTCCGTCAGTCGGGCCTGATCAAGGTCCGCGCGGGCGTGACCACGCTCGAGGAAGTGATCACGGTCACCAACGAGTGAGCGTGCAACCGAGCGTCCTGCCCGCCGAACCCATCGTCCTCATCCACCGCATCCGTTCATGGCCACAGCAGCAGCACTGAAGTCCCCGAAGGAACTCATCTTCGAGTGGGAAGGCAAGGACAAGAACGGCAAGATCATCCGCGGCGAGATGCGTGCCGGCGGCGAGGCCGTCGTCAATGCCAGCCTGCGGCGGCAGGGTGTGATGGTCACCCGGGTGCGCAAGCGGCGCACCAGCGGCGGCAAGTCGATCAAGCAGCGCGACATCGCGATTTTCACGCGTCAGCTCGCGACCATGATGAAGGCCGGCGTGCCCTTGCTGCAGTCCTTCGACATCGTGGCCCGCGGTGCCACCAATCCGCGCCTGACCAAGCTGCTGACCGACATCCGATCCGATGTCGAGACCGGCACCAGCCTCTCAAGTGCTTTCCGCAAGCACCCGATGCACTTCGATGCGCTGTACTGCAACCTCGTCGAGGCCGGCGAGGCCGGCGGTATCCTGGAGCAGCTGCTCGACCGCCTGGCCATCTACCAAGAAAAGACGATGGCCATCAAGTCGAAGATCAAGTCGGCGCTGATGTACCCGATCGCGGTCATCGTCGTCGCCTTCGTCGTGCTGACGGTGATCATGATCTTCGTCATCCCGGCCTTCGAAGACGTGTTCAAGAGCTTCGGCGGCGAACTGCCCGCGCCCACGCAGGCCGTGATCGCCTTGTCCAAGTTCTTCGTCGCCTGGTGGTGGCTCATCGGCATCATCATCGGCGGCGGCGGCTTCTTCTTCTTCCAGAGCTGGAAGCGCTCCGAAAAGATGCAGATCACGATGGACCGGCTGCTGCTGCGCATCCCGGTGTTCGGCGACCTGATCAACAAGTCGGTCATCGCGCGCTGGACGCGCACGCTGTCGACGATGTTCGCCGCCGGCGTGCCGCTGGTCGAGGCGCTCGACTCTGTCGGCGGTGCCTCGGGCAACGCCGTGTACGCAATCGCAACCGAGCAGATCCAGCGCGACGTCTCCACCGGCTCGGCCCTCACCACCTCGATGACGGCCACCGGCGTGTTCCCGACGATGGTGCTGCAAATGGCTGCCATCGGCGAGGAATCCGGCTCGCTCGACCACATGCTCGGCAAGGCCGCCGAGTTCTATGAGGAAGAGGTCGACGACATGGTCAAGGGCCTGTCCAGCCTGATGGAGCCCTTCATCATCGTCATCCTGGGCGTGCTGATCGGCGGCATCGTGGTTTCGATGTACCTGCCGATCTTCAAGCTCGGCGCCGTGGTCTGACGCGCGGGACGACGGTTCCGCCGTGCTCGAAGGTTTCTTCGCGGGCTGGCCGCTCGAGTTGCTGTTGTCGCCTTGGGTCCTGGCGCTGCTGGGCCTGGCGGTGGGCAGCTTCCTCAACGTGGTCGTGCACCGGCTGCCGCTGATGCTCGAGCGCCAGTGGTGGGGCGATGTCGGCGCCCAGTTGGCCGATGCCGAGTCCTACCAGCGGGTCTTCGGCAGCGACATGCCGGAGCGACTGACGCTGTCGTCGGGTTCGCTCGAGAAGTCACTCGCCGAACTCAAGCCGCTGGGGCTGGCGCGCCCCGGCTCGCGCTGCCCGGCCTGCGGCCACCGCATCCGCTGGTTCGAGAACATCCCGGTGCTCAGCTGGCTGGCCCTGCGTGGCAAGTGCTCGGCCTGCGGCACGCGCATAGGGCTGCGCTACCCGGCGGTCGAGCTGAGCACGGCGCTGCTGTTCGGCGCCCTCGGCTGGACGATGGGCCCGCAGCCGCTGGTGCTGCTGTGGTGCGCCGCGATGGCCGTGCTGCTGGCACTGAGCCTGATCGACTGGGACACCACCGTGCTGCCCGACGTGCTGACGCTGCCCTTGCTTTGGGGCGGCATCGTGGCCGCGGCGCTGGGCTGGCTGCCGGGCCTGAGCCTGATGCAATCGGTGGCCGGCGCCGCGGCAGGCTACCTGTCCCTGTGGGCGGTGTTCTGGCTCTTCAAGCTCACCACCGGCAAGGAAGGCATGGGCTACGGCGACTTCAAGTTGCTCGCCGCGCTCGGCGCCTGGCTGGGAGCCACGGCGATCCTGCCAATCGTGCTGATGGCTTCGGTGCTGGGGGCGGTGATCGGCCTGATGATGAAGGCCAGCGGCTCGCTGCGCCAGGGTCGCTTCGTGCCCTTCGGGCCCTTCCTGGCCGGCGGTGGCGTCGTCGTCATCCTCGCCGGGCTGTCCACGGTGCTGGGCTGGATCGGCTGGTAGGTACCGCCCGATGACCCGGCTCGCGCCCGATGCCGCGATCGGCCTGACCGGCGGCATCGGCAGCGGCAAGAGCACGGTGGCAGTCAGCCTGGTCGAGCTCGGTGCCCACCTCGTCGACACCGATGCCATCGCGCGCAGCCTCACGGCGCCGGGTGGCGGCGCCATGCCGGCCGTGCGCCAAGCCTTCGGCCCCGAATTCGTGGCCGCCGACGGCGCACTCGACCGCGCCCGCATGCGCGAACGGGCCTTTGCCGACGCCGGCGCCAAGGCACAGCTCGAAGCCCTGCTGCACCCGCTGATCGGTGCCGAGGCGCTGCGCCAGGCGGCGCTGGCCGGCGGCCGGCCGGTGGTGTTCGACGTGCCGCTGCTCACGCCCGCCTCGGCGTGGCGGGCCCGTGTGGCGCGCATCCTGGTCGTGGACTGCACCGAGGCCACGCAGGCCCACCGCGTGGCGCAGCGGCCGGGCTGGAGCGACGCACTGGCTCAGAGCGTGATCGCGCAGCAGTTACCACGCGCGCAACGCCGCGCGCTCGCCGACGCCGTGATCCACAACGACGGCATCGGCCTGGACGCCCTGCACGCCGAGGTGCAGGCGCTTTGGCGCCTGTGGTTCGGCGCCAAGCCGGGCTGATCGGGGCTGACCGGGCCCTTGCGGCCCGAAGCGCCGCAAGGCCGCGAGCCCGTGTGAAACAATGACAGCGTGGCGCCACACGAGATTGCCCGGGAACGCACCTGGGTCCTGTACGAGTATCCGTTCAACGAGGGCATCCGCACGATGCTGCGGCTTGAGCACTTGTTCGACCGTCTCGGTGTGCTGGCCTCGCGTGACGCGCCGGTCGACCACCACTTCGCGCTGGCCACCATCTTCGAGGTCATGGACGTCGCCTCGCGCGCCGACCTGAAGAGCGATCTGCTCAAGGAACTCGAGCGTCACCGCACCCATCTGCAGGCCTACCGTGGCCGACCTGGTGTCGACGAACGTGCGCTCGACGCCATCACCGGCCGCATCGAGCAGGCCTTCGCGGGGCTGAACGCTTTGCAGGGCAAGGCCGGGCAGTCGCTGGCGTCGAACGACTGGCTGATGAGCATCCGCAGCCGCATCAGCATCCCCGGTGGCACCTGCGAGTTCGACCTGCCGGCCTACTACGCCTGGCAGCAGCACCCCGGCGAGCGCCGCCGCGAAGACCTCCAGGGCTGGATCGCCACGCTGGCGCCCCTGGCGCAAGCGCTGAAGGTGCTGCTCGGCCTGCTGCGCGACAGCGGCACGCCGCAGCGCATGGTCGCACCCGGCGGACAGTACCAGCAGGGCCTGCAGCCGGCTGGCGCCGCGGCGGCCAGCGGCCCCAAGGTGTACCAGCTGCTGCGTGTGCGCGTCGACGCCGCCGACGGCCTGGTACCCGAGATCACCGGCCACCGGCTGATGGTGTCGATCCGCTTCATGAAGCCCGACGCCGAAGGCCGGCTGCGCGGCGCGGGCACCGATTGCCGCTTCGAGCTGAGCCTGTGCGCATGAGCGCCCCGGCCGCCAAGGCCGCTGGAGAGCGGCGCGTGAGCTGCCCGCATTGCCGCGGCCAGGCCGTCTACGGCCCGTCCAACCCCTGGCGGCCGTTTTGCAGCGAGCGCTGCCGCAACGGCGACCTGGGCGATTGGGCCTCGGAGCGCTTCCGCCTGCCGGCTGAAGCGCCACCCGACGGCACGCTGCCGCCGGAAACCCTGTGAACACACTCGCCGGCGCCGCGCTCACGCCCGCCGGCTGGCGCAGCGGGCCGGTGCACCTGGGCGCCGATGGGCGCATCGCGGCCATCGATGGCCTTTCGATCACCGAAGAACAGGCGCGCGAGGGGCCCTGCCTGCTGCCCGGCTTCGTCGACCTGCACGTGCACGGCGGCGGCGGGGCCGACACCATGGAAGGCGGCGACGCCGTGGCCACGCTGGCGCGCACGCACGCGCGCCACGGCAGCACCGCCCTGCTGGCCACCACGATGACGGCGCCGCGCGACGAGATCGAGGCCGCTCTGCGCGCCATCGCGCCGCATGTCGCCACGCGGCCGGCCGGCGGCGCGCGTGTGCTGGGCGTGCACCTCGAGGGCCCCTACCTCAACGCCGAGCGCCTGGGTGCGCAGCCCGACTTCGTCACCCCCGCCACGTTGGCCGAGGTGCGGGCGCTGCACGCGCTGGCGCCGATCCGACTGGTGACGATCGCACCCGAACTGCCCGGGCACCTGGCGCTGATCGTGGCGCTGCGCCGCGAAGGCTTTGTCGTGCAGCTGGGCCATTCCGCCGCCCGCTATGAAGACGGCGTGGCCGCGCTGGCGGCCGGGGCCAGCGGCTTCACGCACCTGTTCAACGCCATGAGCGGGCTGCACCACCGCGAGCCCGGCCTGGCCGGCGCGGCACTGGCGCACGCCGAGCGCGCCGAGCTCATCCCCGACCTGCTGCACGTGCACGAGGGCGCCATCCGCGTGGCGCTGCGCTGCATTCCGGGCCTGTACTGCGTGACCGACGCCACCGCGGCCGCGGGCATGCCCGACGGCGACTACAAGCTCGGCCGCCATACCGTCCACAAGTGCCTGGGCGCCGTGCGCCTGGCCGACGGCACGCTGGCCGGCAGCGCGCTGACGATGGACCGCGCGCTGGCCAACCTGCTGCAGCTGGGCCTGCCCCTGGCTGAGGCCTCGCTGCGCACCAGCACGCTGGCCGCCCGCCACCTGGGCCTGGCCGAGCGCGGCGTGCTCGCGCCCGGCGCCTGGGCCGATGTCGTGCAGGTCGACGGCGCCAACGGCGCGCTTCAGCGCGTGTGGGTCGAGGGCGAGGCCATCGCGCGCTGAGCAGCCGCTGGCGGCGTGCTGAGCGAGCGCAGGAAGGCCTCGAGATCGGCCACCTGCTGCGGCGTCAGGTTCAGCCGCCGCAGAATGCGTTCGCCGTCGGCGTGCAGCCGGTCCTCGTTGAGCAGACTGTAGTGGCGCACCACGTCCTTCAGTGCGGCGGCGCTGCCGTCGTGCCAGTAGGGCGCGGTGTGCGCCAGCTGGCGCAGGCCGGGCACGCGGAATTCGCCGAAGTGGCGCGGCTCCATCGTCAGCTGCTGCGTCAGCAGGGCGCGCGGGTCGTCGGCGGCGCCGCCGTCGTGGTGCGGACCCAGGCGCGTGAGGCGGCTTTGCTGCAAGGCCTGCAAGCCGGCATGGCGGCCGCTGTCGACGCCACCTCCCTTGGCCGCCGGCACGAAAAACGGCACGCCGACGTCACCGAACTCGCCGTTCGAGAAGCGCGGCCCGCTGTGGCAGACGCTGCAGCGCGCCTCGCCGATGAAGAGGCGCAAGCCACGCTGGGCGGCCAGCGGGTAGGTGGCGGCGGCGCGGGCGTCGCCCCGCGCCAGGGCATCGCGGAACTGGTCGAAGGGCGTGCGCGGCGAGGTGAGCGTGGCCTGCCAGGCCGCCAGCGCCTTGGCCAAGCCGACGACCACCTTCTCGTCGTCAGCAGGCAAGTCCTGGGCGGCGCTCAAGGCGTGGGCGCGTCGCCAGCCCGCGGCCAGATCGGGCGCGGCGCGCACGCGCTGCGCCAGCGCCGGCACCGTCTGCGCCATTTCGTCGGTGGCCAGCATCGGCGCCATCGACGCGGCCCACAGCGAATCGGTGGCGCCGCCCCAGCCGAACCAGCGCTGCTGGGCCACGTCCCAGACGGTGGGCGTGTTGCGCGGGCCTTCGCCGCGGCGGGCCGATGCGGTGGACCGGCCATCGCTGAAGCCGCGGGCCGGCACATGGCAGCTGGCGCAGGCCATGCGGCGATCGGCCGAGAGGCGCCGGTCATGGAACAGCCGGCGGCCGAAGGCGATGGCCTCGGCGCGGCCTTCGAGCGCGTTGGCCGGGTCGCGCACCGGCGGTGGCGGCCAGGGGCCGTGCGAGAGGATGCGCTCGCGCTCGTCGGCGGTGAAGTCGAGCAGCGCCGGAGCGGCCTGCACCGGGGCCAGCGCAGTGGCTGCCAGCCCCAGCGCAGCGATGCGGTGCCGGCCGTTCACCGCGCGCTCAGCGCAGCACGACCGACTGCACGAGGCGCTGCTCCTGCCCGTCGAGCCGCACCACCAGCAGCAGCTCCCAGCGGCCGGGCATGTGCCAGACCAGGCCGTCCACCCGCCAGCGGCCGGCACCGGCCGGCACGAGGCGCGCGCGGTAGTTCATGCCGTGGCGGTGTTCGGGCATGGTGGCGTCGACGCGCACGAGTTCGGCGCGGGCCGGGCACAGCGCCACGCGCAGGGCGAAGGGCTCGGACACAGCGAGCGCCGGCTCGGCGGCCCAGGAGGCGGAGACGCCGCCTTGTTCGATAACCGAGGCAGCCACCTCGGGCGGCGGGCAGGCCGCAGGCGGTGCCGTGGCCGTCTGGGCCACGGCGGCGACGGGCCAAAAGGCCCAAAGGGACGAAACGGCCTCGACAACGAGCCAGCCCCGCCGCCGATTCATCGCGCCACCGGCGACGGCAGCGCCGCCAGCAGCGCCTCGCCATTTTTCCAGCCGATGCGCTCAGCCACGTCGGCCGGCAAGGTAGCCAGCCACTGGCGCGACGAGCGCGCGTGCTCGCCGACGTAGTACCAGCGCTCGGGCGTGAAGGTGTCGGTGCCGAGCAGCACGCGCTCGGGGAACTCGGTGAAGAGGGCGCGCCAGCCGGCGTCGACCGTGCTGCCGCTCCCAGTGCGGCTGGCGTGGTCGCTGCGGAAGGCCAGGTCCACCCACAGGCGGCGGTAGCGGCGCAGCATCGGCGCCACCTTGTCGGGCGCGTCGAAGCCGGCGTGCGCCCACAGGATGCGCGCCTCGGGCCACTGCGCAAACTGCCGGTCGATGGCTTCGGCGTCGGAGTGCGAGTGCAGCAGCAGTCCGCGCTCGCGCGCCAGCTGCACCACGCGTCGCATCACCGGCAGGTCGGCGTCGGCACCGAACACGTGGTACTCACCCAGGCCGACGTAGCGGTGCTTCGCAAGCCGCTCTTCCATGTGGCCGACGACGGAGCGGTCGTGCACCCAGGTGCCGATTTCGCCGCGGCTGCGGTAGGGGCGCAGCACCGGCACGACGAGATCGGGCGCGATGGCGAAGAGCTTCTGCGTGCCCTCGTCGCTGCTGCTCGACACCATCGCCTTCTTCAGACCGGCCTCGCGCAGCAGCGCCACCGCCTGCGCCGGCGGCAGGCGTTCCCAGGCGTCGTGGCTGTAGTGCAGATGGGCGTCGAAGATCGGCATCGGCGCGGTCTGCGCCAAGGCCGCGAACGGCCAGTTCGTGACGCCCAGGGCGGCCGCCAGCAGGGCTCGGCGGCGGGGGAGCGAACGGATGGCGCGGCGCATGGGAGGCGACGGTAGCGCCAGTGCAGGCGCCCGACCACCCGGGCGAGCCAGCCCCTGCTGTGGCGCCTGGCATTGCACGGCGCCTCTTGAACTGACACCGGGCGACCCTATAATCTGATTGCTAGCACTCACCGAAGTCGAGTGCTAGTGAGCGGATTCGCCGCGAGCCTTTTCAGGTTCCAGCACCCGCCATCCTCTTGTAAGCGGGCACTGACTTTCTCAGCGCCTGTTCATTGCCAAGACTCAAGGAGATCCTATGAAGCTGCGCCCGTTGCACGACCGCGTGATCGTGAAGCGTCTCGAAAACGAAACCAAGACCGCCTCCGGCATCGTGATCCCCGACAACGCTGCCGAGAAGCCCGACCAGGGCGAAGTCCTGGCCGTCGGCCCGGGCAAGCGCAATGACAAGGGCGACTTCGTCGTCCTGAACATCAAGGTCGGCGACCGCGTTCTGTTCGGCAAGTACAGCGGCCAGACCGTCAAGGTCGATGGCGATGAGCTGCTGGTGATGCGCGAAGAAGACCTCTTCGCCGTCGTCGAGAAGTAATCCAGCACCCCCCACTGCATACGGAGAGATAAGACATGGCTGCAAAAGACGTGATTTTCGGCGCTGACGCGCGCCAGCGCATGGTCGAGGGTGTGAACATCCTGGCCAACGCCGTCAAGGTGACCTTGGGCCCCAAGGGCCGCAACGTGGTGCTTGAGCGCTCGTTCGGCGCCCCCACCGTGACCAAGGACGGTGTGTCGGTCGCCAAAGAGATCGAGCTCAAGGACAAGCTCCAGAACATGGGCGCGCAGATGGTCAAGGAAGTCGCTTCCAAGACCAGCGACAACGCCGGTGACGGCACCACCACCGCCACGGTGCTGGCCCAGTCGATCGTGCGCGAAGGCATGA
>JBIJAP010000115.1:0-9085 GCA_044345715.1 Rubrivivax sp. | reverse complement strand
CATGGCGCTCATACAGGCCATCCAGCCGTAGTCAGAAAACCAAACCTGAAATCCATCGCAAGTGCTTGATGGATAAAGGAGATCTGGGCCGGCGGCGGTGGAACTTCAGACTAGGCGACCACGATCTGATGGCCGTGCGCACCGAGGCGGAGAAGTACCTGATGATGGGCGCGCTCAACTTGGTGGAGTGCGTCGCCTTCGTCGAGGCGGTCAAGCCAAGGCGATAGCGACGGGGCCAGCCCCCTCGTCAAGATGGGGCAGCCGGACGCTCACGGTTGCGCTTCAGGGTGGACGGTGCTTCGGCGTGGCCTATGGCGCCGGCAGCCAGGCAGTAGAGCCGATCACGATGTCGCCCTCGCACACGACATAGGTGCGGGATGAGCCGTTGGCCTGGTTCCTCGCTGTGCGGCGTCTCAGCCAGTCGTCCAGGGTCTGTTCACCGCTGTCGAAGTCGGCGAGTTGGTGCCGCTCAGTCAGCGGTTGTGGCGCCGAGAGCATCGGCGCGGTCACTTCCCGCGTTGGCCCGCAGCTTTACTGGTGGCGGCTGCTGTGTCCCAGGGCGCGCGGGCCTTGAGGGTACGGCGCAGGCGGTCGGTGGGCACGGGCGGCTGGTCGAGCATGGCCTGGAAGGCAGCCATGCTCTTCGCGTCGAGCGCGAAGTAGGTCTGGTCGAGCAGCACGCCTTCTGCCTGCCTGCAGGCTGCTTCGAGCATGAAGTCCGAGCGGCTGCGGCCCAGGCGGTCTGCGGCCTGGTCGATCAGGTCGCGCTGACCGGCCTTCGCGCGGATGCTGATCGTGACGGGTTCCTGGGCTTGACTTTGGGCCATTGCTCTCTCGCGTACAGAGATCATAATGACAAGGTTGTATGGCATTTGTCCATACAACGATCATTCAGCGCTTGACTTCACTCTACTCGCCCAGTTCGACGGCGATCGCCAGCAGGTCCTCTGCACGCGGCTTGTCCCACCCCTCGCCGTAGGTCGCCGCGCCGAAGTAGCGCAGCATCTCGTGGCGCACCAACGGGTGCTGCCAGCCAGTGGTGGCCAGGCGCTTGGTCATCGACGGGTGGGCATGGCGCTCTTGCAGTGCCTGCAACAAACCCTGCACCAGGTCATGCTGGCGTTCGACGCTTAGGGCCTCGATGTCGGCAGCGCACTGCTCGTGGCGGCGGCGGGTCCACTCGGCCAACCAACGTGCGCTGCGCTTGTCCTGCTGTTCGCGGCTGGCGGCGGCCGTTGGGCCGGCCAGTGCCGCCGCCTCGGCGGCGCCCTGCTCTTCCGCCCGCTTTTGTGCCCTGGCGGCCTCGGCGGGCATTAGCGCGCGCAGGTAGCGGGTGGCATCACGCAGCGGTTCGGGGAAAGTACTGGCCAGGCGCCGCTCTAGCGCATCCAGCCCTGCGCGGAAGGCATCCTCGCCGTGCGCCCCTACCATCGCCTCGGCGGTATCGTCGGCCACGCCCAGATGCTGCGCCCGCCCGATCAGCGCCATGTCAACAGGCTGCGGCGGCCGGGCCAGGCTCAAGCTGGCCTGGCGCTTGGGCGCGATGCGAAACTGGATCTCGGACGTGAAGCGGCCCTGCTTGTGCTCGACGAGTTCGACGTCGATGTCGGTGATGGCATTGACCTCAGCGATCGCGGGCTTGAGCGTGTCCCGTTTGAATATGCGGTACTCGAGCCGGGCTGACTTCTCCGACGGCGGGTTGCCGCTGAGCACCGGGTACCACCAGCGCCAGGCCTGGCGTGCCGTGCGGCCGATGTCCTTGTAGCGGGTGCAAATCTCGTACAGGGCCACTCCAGCATGCGAACGCAGTTGGCTGATGACCTCCAGCCGCAGCCGCGCGAAAACCGTAGGTTCCAGCAGTTCCTGCTTCAGGTTGACGGCGTACGACCACTCCACCCAGACCTGCCCGCCCTCCTTGCTCAGCCGGGCATGAGCCAGCAGTCCGCTGACGTTCCAGTTGCTGCCCTCCCCGGTTGTCGGCGACTGCCACTCCACCGTGGTCGACACCATGGCCCGCAGGTGCTTCTTGATCAGCGCCAGGTCGTGGCTGTCGAAGTCAAGTCCTTTGACCACGGCATCCAGCGGAGCACGGAAGACATCCTTCTCTAGACCCTGCTCCTGTGCCTGATAGAGCAGCACGTTGTAACTCTTGCGCCCGAGCGTCGTGATGCGCGCCGACTTCGGGATGATGGCCAGCGTGTTGACGGCCTTCTTCAGCAGGACGGTCTCGTCTGCCGGAACGGCAAGCACGTCGCGACGACGGTCTGGAGACGCTGGCGCCGAGATGGCGTCAGCGTCCGCAGTGGACTCGGGGCTCGGCGGGCGAGGCATAGCGCAACTTTACGCGATAGGTGATTGGCTCTTTCACTTATCGCGTCTATGGCGCGGACTCCCGAAAACTCTCACGTGAGGTTGCCGACTCACCCGAGCTGGCGGACTGATGTGGAGAGTTTTCAGGAGCCCAAGCCGCCCCAGACTGGCCGCGAGCCCTTCTTGGGCCGCCCCGCCGGGTGGCAGTTGGCCGCAACCAAGGTTCTCGCTCGCCGAACCGGCCGTTCGGGGCAGCTTGTCTGGACTGACGCACCAGAACTGGCGCACATCCCCCGAAAACTCTCACCTGACGAGCCTCGGTCACGCCGGTCGCACCCCGTATCCACTCACCTGAGCCCCCGAAAAGTCTCCGCTCGCTCCTGCATCCACTCACCTGGACTCCCGACAAGTCTCCGGCCCGTCCCGTATCCACTCACTCGAAGGCGTGCAAGTGCTTGATAAGAAATAAGTTTTCGGCGCCTAAAGGAGTTAAAGGGGTTTCAAGAGTTGAATTTCTTAAAAACCCAGCACGGATGGAAGGGAAAGGGCCAAGACGGGTAGCTGCGACGCCACCTCTTGACGCAAAACTCAAGAGCCTGGCGGAAAGCGTCAAGCATCGCGATAAACTCCAAGCTTCCGGAGAATTGCCATGTCGAACAAGATCCTTCACCAGACCAAGCTGATCAGCCTGGCCGACATCACGCAGCAAGCCGAGCGAGCGATGGCGATGATGGAACAGATCCGCGCAGCGATGCTGGCACCTTCGTCGCGTAAGGCGCCTCCGACCTTCAACCTCACGCAGCTGGCGGCGGCACTTGACGTTGAGAAGGGGTCGATCTCACACCGTATGGGTAAGGGCGACCTTCCGGCCGGTCGGCTGAACGCGGCGGGCAGCCGTCGCGAGTTCACGCTGGCCGAGGCGCGCATCTGGGCCCGCGACTACCGCAAGGACAAGCTACGCCCACCCGGGGCAGAGGCAGTGACGATCAGCATCGGCAACTTCAAGGGCGGGGTGTCGAAAACGACCACGGCCGTTACCTTGGCGCAGGGGTTGTCTTTGCTGGGCCACCGAGTGCTGGTTATCGACACCGACCCGCAGGGCTCGCTGACCACGCTCTTCGGCATCCTGCCTGACACTGAGATTGACGAGAACGACACCATCCTGCCTCTGGCAATGGGCACCGAGACTTCCATCCGCTACGCCATTCGGCCTACCTACTGGGATGGCATTGACCTGGTCGGTGCTGCCCCTGTGCTGTTCGGCGCCGAGTTCGCGCTGCCTGCCCGGCAGACCCAGGAGCCGGGCTTCGAGTTCTGGCGCGTATTGGACCTCGGCATCGACGATGTGCGTGGCGACTATGACGTGATCATCATCGACACGCCCCCTGCCCTGTCCTACACGACGATCAACGCCTTCATGGCGTCGGACGGCATCATCATGCCGCTGCCCCCCAACGCATTGGACTTCGCCTCGGCGTCTCAGTTCTGGAGTCTGTTCTCCGATTTGGCGAACGAGCTGCTCACCCGCCGCGGGCTGGACAAGACTTTCGACTTCATCCATGTGCTGTTGGCGCGCGTCGACTCGGCGGATGCAGCCAGCAACGTGGTGCGGCAGTGGATCGGCCAGACCTATGCCGAGAAGGTGTTGCCGGTAGAGATCCCGAAGACGGCCGTCACGGGTGTGACAAGCGCCGAGTTCGGTACCGTCTACGACGTCTCTAGTTACGACGGCAGTGCGCGTACCTTCAAGCGCGCGCGCGATGCCTACGACAGCTTCGTCGGCCACATCGAGGGTTCGATCCGCGCCGTCTGGGCGCGACAGGTCGAGGTGTTGAACGGTTCAACACTCGGCGCCAGGGAGACCAAGCGATGAGCAAGAAGCTCGCGGCAAAGGCAAGCCTGATCCAGTTGCCCCCCCTGCCCCCGCCGTCCTCGCCTGCTGGCGTACTGGCAGCAGGCGATGCTACCGAGCGGGCGCCCGACAGGGCCATGGACCACGCGGACGCTCCGGAGGCCCGGGCCAAGACCGCGCCTGGCTCGATGGCGATCTTCATGGCGTCGCAATCTGCCGCGGTGAAGGAGGCCGAGGAACTGCGCGCCCGCCTTAAGGCCTTCGACGGCGCTCTGCCCGTCCGCGCTCTCGACCCGCTGGCGGTGCGGCCCTCGCGCTGGGCCAATCGGCATGAGCACTCTTTCGCCGATGCCGCGTTCGCCGAACTGAAGACCGACATCGCCTCGGCCGGGACCAATGTGCAGCCGATCTGCGTGCGGCGCCTGCCGGGGGTGTTGAACGGTTCAACACCCGCAGGGCAGGGCGAGTATGAGCTGGTGTTTGGGCACCGCCGCCACCGTGCCTGTCTGGAGTTGGGCCTGCCGGTGCAGGCCGTGGTGGCCGAGTTGAGCGACCAGCAACTCTTCGAGTCGATGGAGCGAGAGAACCGGGCGCGCAAAAACCTCAGCGCCTGGGAGCAGGGCACGATGTACCGACGGGCGCTGGACGAGGGGCTGTACCCGTCGCAGCGGCGCCTGGCCGAATCCCTGGGCGTCGACGTGTCGCTGGTGTCCAAGAGCCTGTCGCTGGCGCGCCTGCCTGACGCCGTGGTCGGCGCCTTCGGCAGCCCGCTGGAGATCCAGTTCCGCTGGGCCCAACCCCTGGCCGAGGCGCTACAGAAGGACCCGGAAGGCGTGCTCGCCCGTGCTGCAAGGCTCAAGGCGGCCGGCGCGGCGCTGCCGGCCGCTCAGGTGCTGGCGACCCTGATCGGGGGGCCGGGGGCCGGGGTGTTGAACGGTTCAACACCCGCGACGGCAGCGAAACTGATCAAGGGCACAGCGGGCCGCCAGGCCGTGCTGGCGCGGGACGGGCAGGGCAGGGTGGTGCTGAGATTCGGGCCGGGTGCGTTGAGCGAAACGGCCGAAGCCGAGGTCGCAGCTTTCGTCGAGAAACTGCTCAGCCGGCGCTGATTCGACCCCGGCCCGAGTCTCAACTTCGCGGCGCCGCGAAGGCCGCTTGCAGCGCCCGGTGGCGCCGGCCCTTCTCGGCCCGCACGTAGATGGACGTCGTGGCGAGGCTCTCGTGGCCTAGATTGGCTTGCAGCACGTCCTGCGGTACCCCACGCGCGGCCGAGTGTGACCCATAGGTGTGCCGAAGCCAGTGCGTCGTTGCCTCCCGGATCCTCTCTGCCGCGAGCCGGTCGTGTCCCCAGACATGCGCGGCGCATCGTTCGAAGCCCGTGACCAGGATCTCGTAGATCCGTGCCGCCGACAGTGGTGCTTCAAGACTCAGCTTGGAGATCAGCGGCGTGTCCGGATCGTTGGCCAGCGGGTCCGAATCCAACTCACGCAAGACCAGGGACGCCCGCAACGCCTCCACGGCAGGATCGGGCAGCGGCACCTCGCGCCACTTGTTTCGCTTGCCCAGCACCATGATCGACCAGGCCCACTCGCCGTCGTCGAGCTGCTCGTGGCGCAGCCAGCCGAGCCTCGCGGCTGCCAGTTCTGCCAGCCGCATGCCGGTCATGTAGGCGAAGTCGAGGATGAACTTCAGCCGGTGCAGGGCAGGGGAGGACCCTGAGGCCAGCTCCCCGTCGATCCACTCCTGGACGAGGCTCCACTGCTTCTGCGACAGCGCCCGCAGCTGCGGCATCGATGGCGCATCCGGCCGTGCCGGCACGTCATCCCAGGGGTTCGAGTCCAGGTAGTGCCGCCGCACCAGCCACTCGCACAGCGACCGCACGATGGTCATGGCGGTCGCCTGAGACCGGACCGACAAGGCCCCTTCAAAGGGCCTCCAGGCCTCCGACCACCGCTGCGCGTTGCGCGGCCCCACCCACTCCGGCCCCGGCGCGGCGATGAAGTCCCGGTACGCCACGCAGTCGTCCCCGTCCAGCGACGACAGCGCTCTCCGTCGCTCCATCACGGACCAGAGCAGGAACCGTTCGGCCTCCTTGCGGTAGGCGCGCCAGGTGTGGGTGCCCTGCACGCGCAGCCGCAGCCAGGCCTGGATGGCCTCGAAGTCGTTGGCGGCCGCCACCTTGCAGCGCTCGGCCGGTGCGCGGTTCGTGCCGCGGGAGCCGTCGCGCTCCGACGGCGGGCGGAACCGTTCCAGGGGAACGATGCCGATGCGCGGCGGCGGCGTGAGCGCGGCGGTGTCGATCTGCGACAGTGGCGCCAGGGCCGGGGAGGGCAGGGCGCCGAGGGTTGCCTCGTGCTCTCGCAGCCAGCGCACCATGCGTGCGGCACCTTCCGGGCCGACCTTGGGGATACCGCGATGCCAGTGGAACCCTTTGGTCTTGACCCAAAAGACCAGCTCCTCGAGCGTCCGGATACCGACGACCGCCAGTCGCGCGGCCACGCGCTCGTCCAGCCAGGCGCCTACGGGGTCGGCCGGCGCCGGCTCGCGCACACCTACCTTCGTGAGCCACTGGACCGCCTGGACCAGGCGCTCCCGCAGCCGCTGCCGCCGGCGCGCCGCGCTGCGGGAGTCCGCCTGGCCATGCTGCTCCTGGTACAGCTCGATCAGCTCAGCCTCGGTGTAGTAGTCGGCGGGCTGCTGCGCGGCGAACTCGTCCAGCGTCGGGACCTTGGCGCCCTGGTCGGGTATCGCTTCGGGATCGCGGCGGAGGAGGGCGGCGAGATCCGGCCGGCCGTGGGCGCGGGCGAGGCTGCGCAGTTCGTCCAGCAGCCGTCGCAGCTCGCCCCGGGCGCGCCGGCCGTCGCCCTGACCGTCGACGTAGAGGTAGCGGTCCCAGGCAGCGACCAGATCCAGGCCTTCGGCCCAGCTGCGCACGAAGGCCATCTGAGGGTGGCCCAGGCGGCGGATCGCATGTCCGGAAGCGGGCGGCGCAGGGGGCTTCATCGGGATCGGTTTGGCGGCGGCCGGGCGGGTCTGGGTCGGGGGTGAGCGGAGCCGGATGCGCTAAGTGCTTGTCGGGACTGGCTTTGCCGCGAGTGTGCCTGATCCGGGGGCTTTGGAGGCCAAAAAGCTGTGCCTTGATAACAAGACTTATCAAGGTATCTCGCCACCTGGAAGGGCTGGTAGGGCGCCCGGAGCAGGGCGCTGGCAGCAGCTTCAGATCAGGGACCGTGCCTGGCACAGGTGCACCCCGCCCGCCCGGAGGACCGCGCACTCCCGTTGCGGCAGCGCCGTTGCAACGAGCCGCCCGTCTTGACTTTGTTTTGACCGGAGAGCAAATTTGGCTACAGGCCAAAAAATATGCAAATCCAGGTACCGCCCGTGTCCGACCCAAACCTCTTCCACCGACCCGGCTACGCCCAAGACCTCGCCCGCCAACTCCTGGAACCTGGACCCTTGGACCAGGGACTCCGCTCGGGCGTGTTCCTTTCCGGCATCCGCCGCATCGGCAAGACCACGTTCATCAGGCAGGACTTCATCCCGGCCCTGCTCGAGCGCGGCGCCCTCGCGCTCTACGTGGATCTGTGGACCGACCGCTCACGCCCGCCCATGACGCTCATGCTCGAGGCCGTGCGCGCTGCGGCTGCTGAACTCCAGCATCCGGCATCCACCCTGCTGCAGAAACTCCGCCGCGTCAAAGGCGTGAACTTCGGCGCCGCCGGCATCACCCTCTGCCTGCAGCTCGACGCACTCGGCACGCCAGGCGGCGCGTCACTCGCGGACGTCTTCGTCGAACTCGTGAGCAAGGCACAAGGCCACGTCGTCCTCGTCATCGACGAGGTGCAACAGGCCATGGCCACGCAGGATGGCCAGGACATGCTCTTCGCCCTGAAGGCCGCGCGCGACCGCGTCAACACCGCCACCGACCTGCCGGGCCTACTGCTCATCGTCGGGACCGGATCGCACAAGTCGCTCGTGACGGACATGGCCACGCGTCGTTCGCAAGCCTTCGCCGGCGCGCACACGGCCTCCTTCGAGCCGTTGGGCAAGGACTACGTCGAGTGGTTCCTGCGCCGAGTCGACGCGGCCGGCCTGGTCGCGCCGCCGCTGGAGGCGGCGCTCGAAGGATTCCGCAGTGTCGGCAGCCGGCCGGAGGAACTGGCCAAGGCCGTGAGGCAGTTCCAGGACGAAGTGGCCGCCGGGCGCGGCGCTGACGCGGCCACGGCCTTCGTCACCATCTGCGCCACGCTGGCCACCGCCGCAGCCGAACTCGACATCCAGTCCATCGAGGACGCGGGCGAGCTCGCCGTCCTCGCTTTCTCGCGCATCGCCGCCGGCCACCACCGCGGGCTGTTCGCAACGGAGACGCTCGCGGCATTCTCCTCGGCCCTGGGCCGGGAGGTCGCGCCGAACGACATGACCCCGGCCATCGAAAAGCTGGTCTCCGCCAACCTCATCGTCCGCAAGGGGCATGGGAGTTTCGAGATCGCAGATCCGTTCGTGCGCCATGTCTGGCTGCAGCATCTGCAGATGCGCCAGACGCTGTTGCAACCAGGTGCACCGCAACCCGCCGAGCCCGGCTTACCACCTGATGCGTCATGACTGGCGCGGGGGCGGCTGCGAGCGTCGTAGCCGGCGGGCATTCAGCCATCAGCGACTGTCTAGACCGCGCTGGCCGATGACTAGTTCAGCCCGAACCTACCGGGGCGTGCGCTGCTCGCTTGAGTCGACTGGACTCGTCCGCAAGCGGTAGCTTGCGGGCGGCGAGGTTTGGTTGTCGGCTACTCGGCGATGAATCAGCCTAAATCCGGCAGTTCCTAGCCCCTGATCCCCCGGATCGCCAGCACTGGCGCGGCGATGGCCCGCGTTGGCACACTCACCCGATGGGTGAGTCAAGACGCAAGGCGCTGGCGGTGCGCACGG
>JBIJAP010000114.1:0-9094 GCA_044345715.1 Rubrivivax sp. | reverse complement strand
GGACAGGTGCACGTAGCGCCGAAGGCGCGTCTGCACGGGCTGGCCCTGAGCCGCCGCACCCTTGCCTGACACCGCCTCGCGCCGCGTCACGAGCAGCAGCTTGGCATGGGTCTTCAGGCCGACGACGCCGTAAACCACCTGCGCGCCCACGGCTTCGAGCCGCTCGGCCCAGTTGATGTTGGCCTCTTCGTCGAAGCGCGCCTTCAGCTCCACCACGGCCAGCACTTCCTTGCCGCGGCGCGCGGCCTCGATCAGCAAGTCCATCAGCACGCTCTGCGCGCCGGTGCGGTAGATGGTCTGCTTGATGGCCAGCACGTCGGGGTCCTGCACGGCCTCGCGC
Organism: Rubrivivax sp.; assembly: GCA_044345715.1. Lineage (GTDB taxonomy): Bacteria > Pseudomonadota > Gammaproteobacteria > Burkholderiales > Burkholderiaceae_C > Rubrivivax. The sequence continues at coordinate 8,754 of JBIJAP010000114.1, read as the reverse complement.
AGGAACTGCACCACGGGCTCGAAGCTCTCGAACGGGTGGTGCAGCAACACGTCGCCGTCTTCGCGCAGCCGCGTGAAGATGCTCTGCCCGCGCGGCAGCCGGCCTTCGGGCCATCGCGGCTCGACAGCGGCGAAACGCAGGTGGTCGGCGCTGGCTTGGTCGATCAGCTGGTTCAGCCGCACCAGGTTGACAGGGCCGTTCACGAGGTACAGCGCCACCTCGGGCAGGCCGAACTGCTCGAGCAGGAAGCGCTGCAGGTCTTCGGGGCAGGTGCTCACCACCTCCAGCCGGATGGCCTGGCCGAAGTGACGCAAGGTGAGCCCCGAGCGCAGCGCCTGGCGCAGGTTGGTGACGTCGTCCTCGTCGACCTCCAGATCGCTGTCGCGGGTGACGCGGAACTGCGAAAACGCGACCACGCGCCGGCCCGGGAACAGGGCGTGCAGGTGGGCGCGGATCACGCTCGTGAGCAGCACGAAGCCCTGGCGGCCGTCGCAGATGTTGTCGGGCAGGCGGATCACGCGCGGCAGCACCCGCGGCACCTTGACGATCGCGATGGAGTTCTCGCGACCGAAGGCGTCGCGGCCATCGAGCCGGGCGATGAAGTTCAGGCTCTTGTTGGCCACCAGCGGGAACGGGTGGCTCGGGTCCAGGCTCAGCGGTACCAGCAGCGGCTGCACCTGCGACTCGAAGAACCGCTCCACCCAGGCACGTTGAATGTCGCTGCGCTGGGCGTGGTTGAGCACGACGATGCCCTCGGCTTCGAGCGCCGGCATGACCTCGTCGTTGAAGACCTGGTATTGCTCGTCGATAAGCTCGTGCGCGGCGCGCGCCACGGCCTCGAGGTCGGCCTGCGTGATGCCGCTGCCGGGTTGGCGCACGGCCTCGATGTAATCGGCCACGCGGACTTCGAAGAACTCGTCGAGGTTGCTCGAGACGATGGTCACGTAGCGCAGCCTCTCCAGCAGCGGCACGTCGGCGCGGCGCGCCTGCGCCAGCACGCGGCGGTTGAACTGGATGAGCGAGCGTTCGCGGTCGAGCAGGTTCAGCCGGGCCGTCTGCGTGGCCTTTTCGCGCAGGGCGCGCGTGCGGTCGTCGTCGCGGGGCAGCCGCGAAGCGCTGCGCGGCGGGGCGGCAACAGGGGTCGGCTTGGCTGCCAAGGGCGTGCGATCACTCATGCGCCCGAGTTTATGAAGCTTCCGCGACACCGCGGTGACATCGCTCCGCTACTTGAGGGCATTCGCAAGAAAGGCCTGCAGCCGCTCCGAGCGCGGCCGCGACAGCACCTCGTGCGGGTTGCCTTCTTCCTCGAGCCGGCCCTGGTGCAGGAACACCAGGTGGTTGCTGACCTCGCGCGCAAAGCTCATCTCGTGAGTCACCACGATCATCGTGCGGCCTTCTTCGGCCACGCCGCGCATCACGCGCAGCACCTCGCCCACGAGCTCGGGGTCGAGCGCCGAGGTCGGCTCGTCGAACAGCATCACCTGCGGGTCCATGGCCAGCGCGCGGGCGATCGCCACGCGCTGCTGCTCGCCGCCCGACAGGTGCGCCGAGTAGGCGTCCTTGCGGTGGTACACACCCACGCGCTGCAGGTGCGCTTCAGCGCGCGCCACGGCCTCGGCGCGGCTTAAGCCCAGCACCTGCATCGGAGCCTCGATCACGTTCTCGAGCGCCGTCAAATGAGCCCACAGGTTGAAGTGCTGGAACACCATCGCCATGCGCGAGCGAAAGCGCTGCAGTTGCGCGGCATCGGCCGCCTTCAGCGCGCCGCCGGCATCACGCGCCGTATCGGGCACCAGCGCCAGCGTCTCGCCGCCCAGCGCAATGCGCCCGGCGTGCGGCGCCTCGAGCAGGTTCAGGCAGCGCAGGAAGGTGCTCTTGCCGGAGCCCGAGGCACCGATCATCGCGATCACGTCGCCCTGGCGGGCGCGCACGCTCACGCCACGCAGCACCTCGTTCTGGCCGAAGCGCTTGACGATGTCGGTGGCCTCCAGCAGCCAGGCCGGGTTGGATGACGGGCTCATGATTCAAGGGCTCAGCAGCTTGCCGGTGCGCACCGGCGTGGCGCCGGCGATCTTGCCCAGGCGCGTGCCCGGCGTGGCCCAGCGCGTGGCGATGCGGGCGTAGAGCACGCCGCTGGTGGCGGCCCGCACCGGGCTCGTGCGGCCGCTGTCGGGGCACACAACGTCGGCCACGCATTGGCCGGCCTCGATGCGATCGCCCGGCGCGTGGTGATAGACCACGACGCCGGCGTGCGGCGCCTTCAATGGCTCGCTGCCGGCCAGGGGCGTGGGCGCACAGCGCGCGGCCGGCAGCGGCGCCACGGCACCGCCCACCACGCCACGGCGGCGCAGGAACTCCACCAGCGCCGCGGCATCGGCGTCGGCCAGGGCGTGCATGGTGTCGGCCTGGCCGCGCAGCTCCACCGTGGTGGCAAAGCAGCGCAGCGGCAGAGGCTTCGGCGCCACGCGCTCGGCCAGCTTCAGCCAGGGGGTGCTGCAGGCCTCGTCGAAGGGCGAATCGCCCGATTCGGTGGCCAGCAGCACGGCCTCGGCGCCCAACAGCGCACCCAACTCAGCCGCCAGCTCAGCCTGCGGCGTGAGCGCGTACAGGTGCATCACGGCCTCGCTGTCGCAGTGCAGGTCGAGCACGATGTCGGCGTCGATGGCCAGTTGCAGCAAGCGGCGCTTCAGGTCGGCCGCCGGCTCCTGCGCCGTCAGCGCCGCGGCGGCTTCGGCCAGCGCGAGGCGCACGGCGCGCGCATTGGCCTCGCCGTCATCACCAAGCAGTGCGTCGAGCTGCGGCGCCACGGCCTCGGTGAGGTCGGGCACCAAGCGGTTGAAGTTGACGCCGTCGTCAAGCGCGAAGCGGCCCTCCTGGTGGCCGAGCAGGCTCTGCCCGAGGCCGATGGGGTTGGCATACGGCACCAGCACCACCTCGCCGAGCAGCTGGCCGCCTTCGTCGAGGGCCTGCAGCAGCCCGCGCAGCTTCTGCGCCACCAGCAGCGCCGGCACCTCGTCGGCATGCAGTGCCGCCTGGATGTAGGCCTTGGGGCCGCGGCCCGCGGTGCCGAAGCGGTGCACGGTGAGCGCCAGGCGCTGTCCCGGGGCGGGGCTGATCAGATCGAGGGTGTCGGTTTGCATGGTGGGTCCGGAGCGCGCCTGCGGCGTCAACGCGTGCGCAGATGGCGCAGGAAGCGCCGCTCTAGCAGCTTGAACACGCCCACCATCGCGAAGGTGAGCACGAAGTAGATGATGGCGGCCGAGCCGAAGGCCTCCACCGGCAGCAGGTGGTTGGCGTACACGTCGCGCGCCACGCGGGTGATGTCGACGAGCGTCACGGTGCTGGCAATGGCGGTGGCGTGCATCATGCCCACGACCTCGTTGCTGTATTGCGGCAAGGCGCGGCGCAGCGCGCCGGGCAGCAGGATGCGGCGGTACAGACGCCAGCCGGCCAGGCCATAGGCGCGCGCAGCCTCTACCTCGCCGGCCGGCGTGGCACGCAGTGCGCCTGCGAAGATCTCGGTGGTGTAGGCGGTGGTGTTCAGCGCGAAGGCCAGCCAGGCACAGAACCAGGCCTCGCGCAGCAGCGGCCACAGAAGGCTTTCGCGCACGGCCTCGAACTGCGCGAAGCCGTAGTAGACGATGAACAGCTGCACCAAGAGCGGCGTGCCGCGGAACACGTAGGTGTAGGTCCACACCGGCCACGCCAGCCAGCGCCGCGCCGACACCCGCGCCATCGCCAGCGGCACCGAGAGCACGAAGCCGGTGCCCACGCTGATGGCCAGCAGCAGCAGGCAAACCTGCAGGCCGCCCCAGAACTCGGGCAGGCTTTGGGTGATGACGTCCCAGTCGATCATGTCGATGGTGCGCGCGGGCCGCTAGAAGCGGATGCCCTTCACGCCGAGGCTGAAGCGCCGCTCCAGCAGCATCAGCAGGCCGATCGACACCGTGGTCATGGCCAGGTACACGAGCGCGATCAGCATGTAGAAAGTGAAGGGCTCGCGCGTGGCCGAGGCCGCCATGTTGGCGCGGTGCAGCATGTCGTCGAGGCCGATGATCGACACCAGCGCCGTGGCCTTGACCATGACGAGCCAGTTGTTGGCAAAGCCCGGAATGGCATGCCGCACCATCTGCGGCAGCAGGATGCGCCGCAGCGCCTGGCCTCGCGTCAGGCCAAAGGCCGTGGCGGCTTCCATCTGCCCGCGTGGCACGGCCAGGATGGCACCGCGGAAGGTTTCGGTGAGGTAGGCGCCGAAGATGAAGCCGATGGTCAGCACGCCGGCCGTGAAGGGCGGCACGTCAATGTAGTCCCAGCCCTGCGACTCGGCCAGCCGGTTCACGAGGATCTGCCCGCCGTAGAAGATGGCCAGCATCAGCACCAGTTCCGGAATGCCGCGGATGAGCGTCGTGTAGGTCTCGGCCAGGCCCCGTGCCACGCGCGAGCGCGACAGCTTGGCCACCGCACCCACCAGCCCGAAGCCACAGGCCACCGCCAGCGACAGCGCCGCCGTGGCCAGCGTGATGCCCAGGCCGCCGAGGATGGCGCCGAGGTAGCCGTGGAACATCAGGTCCCGCCGGAGACGTCGAAGTCGAAGTAGCGGTCGGCCAGGCGCTTGTAGGTGCCGTCGGCCTTGATGGCCTTCAGCGCCGCGTTCACGTTCTCGCGCAGCACGTTCTCACCCTTGCGGAACGCGATGCCGACGCCGCCGCCACCACCGTCCAGCCGCACGGGCGCGCCAACCTGCGCGAAGCCCTGTCCCTCGGGCTTCTTCAGGAAGGCCTCCGACGACACCACCGAGGAGCCGAAACCGATGTCGCCCCGGCCGGCGGCCAACTCGAGGTAGACGTCGGTTTCCTTGTTCACCAGCAGCACGGACGATTCCTTGTACTGCTCGGCCACGTGCTTGGCACGCGGGCTGTTGCGCAGCACGATGATGCGTGCGCCCTTCAGCGAGACAGGATCGTGGTTCTTGAAGCGGCCCGCCTTGGCCACCCAGCGCGAGGGCACGTCGTAGTAGGGGTCGCTGAAGTCGGCGGCCTTTTTGCGCTCTTCGCTGATCGTCATCGAGGCGACGATCATGTCGAACTTGCGTGCCGCCAGCGCCGGCATCATCCCGTCCCACTCCTGCTGCACCAGCACGCACTCGGCGCCCATCTTCTGGCACAGGGCCATCGCGATGTCGATGTCGAAGCCTGCGAGCTTGCCGTCGGGTCCCAGGCGCGAAAACGGCGGGTAGTTGCCCTCCACGCCGACACGGATGCGCTTCCAGTCGGGGGCCTGCGCGCGGCTGGCGGCAGGGGTCAGCAGGGCGGCCGCGGAGGCGGCGAGCAGGTGGCGGCGAGAGGTCATGGGCGGCTTTGTGGTCACGAACGGACGCCGTTGTACCTGCAGCCTGCAGCCCGGCGCGAGAGGGTCGGCCGCCGGGCGTCCGGATGCGACAACTGCGTGTCGCACCACCGACACCACGGCCGGCAGGATCACACCGCCACAGTCACACCGCCAGCAGGTGCGTGCGGTAGTGGATGAGCTCGTCGATCGACTCGTGGATGTCGGCCAGCGCGGTGTGCGCCTGCGCCTTCTTGAAGCCTTCCAGTGCCGCCGGCTTCCAGCGCCGGGCCAGTTCCTTCAGGGTGCTGACATCGAGGTTGCGGTAGTGGAAGAAGGCTTCCAGCGCCGGCATCGTGCGCGCGAGGAAGCGGCGGTCCTGGCAGATGCTGTTGCCGCACATGGGGCTCTTGCCCTTGGGCACATAGGCCTTCAGGAACTCGATCACCGCGGCTTCGGCGGCGGCCTCGTCCACCGTGCTGGCGCGCACGCGCTCGGTCAGGCCGCTGCGGCCGTGCGTGCCCTTGTTCCAGGCGTCCATGCCGTTGAGAACGGCGTCGCTTTGGTGCACTGCGAACACCGGGCCCTCCACGCGCACCGTGAGCATCGGGTCGGTCACGACCACGGCGACCTCGATGATGCGGTCCGACTCAGGCAGCAGCCCCGTCATCTCGAGATCGATCCAAATCAGGTTGTGCTCGCTGCTCGTCAACAGGGGGGCGGAGTTGCTCATTGCGGAAGGCCTGGAGGGAAGCCGAGGATTGTGGCGCAGGCCTACACTGCCGGCCCTGCATGGAACCGAACCTGATGACCGCGGCCTTCGTCGCCGCCCTGCTGCTGTCGCTGGCCACCCAGCTGTGGCTTTCGACACGCCAGATGCGCCACGTGGCCGCCCACCGCGGCGCCGTGCCGGCGGCCTTTGCCGCCAGCGTGCCGCTCGAGGCGCACCAGCGCGCAGCCGACTACACCCTCGCCAAGGGCCGCCTGGGCCTCGTCACCACCTTCATCGGCACCGCCACCTTGCTGGGCTGGACGCTGCTCGGCGGCCTCGACGCCCTGAACACGCTGCTGCGCGACGCGCTGCTGCCCACCTGGGGCGCGCTCGGCTACCAGCTGGCGCTGCTGACGGCGGTGTCGCTGATCGGCGGCCTGATCGAACTGCCCGCCGAATGGGTAGCCACCTTTCGGCTGGAGCAGCGCTTCGGCTTCAACCGCACCACGCCAGCCCTGTGGTGGGCCGATCAGGCCAAGGGCGTGCTGTTGGGTGCGGCGCTCGGCCTGCCGCTGGCCGCGCTGGTGCTGTGGATCATGGCCGCCAGCGGCGGGCTGTGGTGGCTGTGGGCCTGGGGCGCGCTGGTCGGCTTCAACCTGCTGATGCTGGTGCTGTACCCCACCGTCATCGCACCCTTCTTCAACAAGTTCGAACCGCTGAACGACGCCGCTCTGGCCGAGCGCGTGCAGGCCCTGATGCAGCGCTGCGGCTTTGCCGCCAAGGGCCTGTTCGTGATGGACGGCAGCCGCCGCTCGGCGCACGGCAACGCTTACTTCACCGGCCTGGGCGCGGCCAAGCGCGTGGTGTTCTTCGACACCCTGCTGGCCAAGCTGACGCCGGGCGAGGTGGAGGCGGTGCTCGCGCACGAGCTCGGCCACTTCAAGCTGCGCCATGTGCCCAAGACGATGGTGGGCCTCTTCGTCGGCAGCCTGGCCGCGCTGGCCCTGCTGGGCTGGCTCGCGGGCCAGAGCGGCTTCTACGTCGGCCTCGGCGTGGCGCCCAATCTGGCTGCGCCCAACGACGCGCTGGCGCTGCTGCTGTTCATGCTGGTGCTGCCGAGCTTCACCTTCTTCGTCTCGCCGGTGCTGGCGCAGTTCTCGCGCCGGCACGAGTTCCAGGCCGATGCCTTTGCGTGCCAGCAGGCCGACGGCCGGGATCTGGCCAGCGCGCTGCTGAAGCTGCATGCCGACAACGCCAGCACGCTGACACCCGATCCGTTGTACGTGCGCTTCTACTACTCGCACCCGCCGGCCAGCGAGCGCTTGGCCGCCCTGCCCTCGCCTACCTGAATGCCCGCCTGACCGCCCATCTGAATGCCCATGAGCACCCTCGCCACCCGCCACTGCCAGCCCCTGGAGGGCCACTCGGCCATGCAGGCCGACGAGATCGCGGCGCAGCTGGCGCAGGCGCCGGGCTGGGCGCTGGTGGACGGCGCCATCCAGAAGCGCTACGACTTCGCCGACTACCACCGCACCATGGCCTTCGTGAACGCGCTAGCCTGGATCGCCCACGCTGAAGACCACCATCCCGACTTGCTCGTCTCGTACAACCGCTGCACGGTGCGCTTCAACACGCACTCGGTGAGCGGCATCTCGATCAACGACTTCATCTGCGCGGCGAAGCTCGACGCGCTGTCGGCCTGAGCGCCTTGGTTGCGCGGGCAGACGACTCGGCGGCCCTGGACCTCGGCCTCGTCGTGGCGGCGCATGGCCGCCACGTCATCGTCGAAACACCCGAAGGCCGGCGCGTGCACTGCGTGCCGCGAGGCAAGAAGAGCGAGCTGGTGGTCGGCGACCGCGTGCGCTGGCAGACCACCGGCGACGGAGGCGTCATCGAACACGTCGAGCCACGCCGCAATCTGCTGTTCCGGCAGGACGAGTGGCGCAGCAAGAGCTTCGCGGCCAACCTCGACCAGCTGCTGGTGCTGGTGGCCGTGGAGCCGCCCTTCGGAGAGATGCAGCTCACGCGCTCGCTCATCGCCGCCGCGGCGGCCGGCATCCCCACGGTCATCGGCCTGAACAAGATCGACCTGCCCGGCGCCGAGGCCACGCGCGCGCGCCTGGCGCCCTACCGCGCGATGGGCATCACGGTGATGGAGTTCGCGCTGAAGACCGACCTGGCCGGCGCGCAGGCCGTGCTCGCGCCCTGGCTGGCCGGCCGCACGACGCTGGTGCTGGGGCCCAGCGGCATGGGCAAGAGCACCTTGATCAACCGCTTCGTGCCCGAGGCGGCGGCGCAGGTCGGCGAGATCTCGCAGGCCCTGCAGACGGGCAGGCACACCACCACCACCACCACCTGGTACTGGCTCGATGCCCAAGTCGGTGGGCCCGCACGGGGCGCGCTCATTGACTCACCCGGCTTCCAGGAGTTCGGGCTGCGCCAGGTGACGCCCACCGAGCTGGCCGGCCTGATGCCCGACCTGGCGGCCCACCTGGGCCAGTGCCGCTTTGCCAACTGCAGCCACCGCCACGAGCCCGGCTGCGGCGTGCGCGCCGCCGCCGCGCGCGGCGACATCACGTCGACTCGCTGGCACTTGTACGAGGCGCTGCACGAGGAGCTGTCGGCCCCGCCGCGGTACTAGTGTTTAATTGCAAAAAACAGCGATATTGTATGATGTCAGCCTTGTGTGGCCGAAGGTGGTCTCATGGCGCGAGTGG
>JBIJAP010000168.1:0-7346 GCA_044345715.1 Rubrivivax sp. | reverse complement strand
CTCGGCCGTGGCGTGCTTCAGCGGGTTGCTCATCATGAACACCGTGGGCACCGGGTGGGCCGGCATCACGTGGTCGCGCGGGGCCACGCCGCGCGTGACCTGGATGTAGACGACCTGGTCTTCCTCAGCCCGCGCCGCCACCAGCTGGCGGCAGCGCTCGAGCCACTGCTCGCGCGTGGCCGGCTGCGGCAGGCGCAGCTTGGCCAGGCTGCGGTTCAGGCGCGCCAGATGTTCATCGAAGCGAAAGAGCCGCCGCCCGTACACCGGCACGACCTCGTAGATGCCGTCGCCGAAGATGAAGCCGCGGTCGAGCACCGGAATGCGGGCCTCGGCGAGCGGCATGAACTCGCCGTTGAGGAAGCAGAGGTTGTCGTGGGACATCGTGGCGGGCTCAGGTCGCGGGCTTGTCGGACTTGGCTTTGAGGTTGTCGCGCAGTTCCTGCGGCATCGGCGCGTTCAGGTTCACGCCCTTGGGCGGGATAGGGCTCTGGAACCAGCGCATGTACATCTTCTCGAACTCGCCGCTGTCCATCAGGCGCGCCAGCACGCCGTCGACCAGCGCCTTGAACGTGGGGTCGTCCTTGCGCAGCATGATGGCGTAGGGCTCGACCTGGATCGACTCACCCACCACCGACCACTCACGCGGGTTGGCGCTGCTGGCGGCCAGGCCGTAGAGCAGGATGTCGTCCATCGCGAAGGCGTCGGCGCGGCCGCTGGCCACCACGAGCTGGCTTTCCGAATGGTCCTTGGCGCCGATCAGCTCGAAGCCGATGCTGCGCTCGTCGTTCAGCGCCCGCATGATGCGGAAGTTGGTGGTGCCGGTGGTCGACACGACCTTGCGGCCCTTCAGGTCGGCCACGCTCTTGATCGGCGAGCCGGCCTTCACCAACAGCCGTGTGCCGGTGTAGAAGTAGTTGGTGGCAAACGTCACCTGCTTGCCGCGGTCGGAGTTGTTGGTGGTGCTGCCGCACTCGATGTCGATGGTGCCGTTCACCAGCAGCGGGATGCGGTTGGCGCTGGTGACGGCCTGCGTTGTGATCTTCAGGTCGGCGCGGCCGGTGGCCTTCTTCAGCTCGTCGACGATGCGGCCGCAGATCTCCCAGCCGAAGCCGGTGGGCTGTGCCTTGTCGTCGAGGTAGCTGAAGGGGATGGAGCTCTCGCGGTAGGCCACGGCGATGCTGCCGCTGGCCTTGACCTTGTCGAGCGTCTGCGCGTGGGCGGCGGGCCCCGCGGTCAGCAAGACGGCCACGACGGCGGAAGACAAGAGGGCGCGGGTCGGCACACGGGTCATGCAAGGCTCCTGGGCGAGTGGGGTCAACAGAGGGCGACTGTACGGCCGCCGCGCCGGGCCGGCCATCGGGGAACGCGGCGGCACCATCAGTGCCGCTTATGGTCAGTCAGGGCCGGTTGTCGGCTCCGGCCGTGGCCACGGCCAGCCGGAAAGCGTCGACGAAGGCCAGCGCCAGCCGGCGCTCGTGGGGCTCGGGTGGCAGCAGCGCGGCCAGGCCCACGCGCACCTCGGGCGCCAGCGGCTGTACGTGCAGCTGCGGGCTGCGCGCGGCGGCGGCGGTGAACGAGTCCACCACGGCGGCGCCGAAGCCCTCTTCGGCCAGCACCAGCGCCGTGTGGTGCGTCTGCACGACGATCTCTCCGGCCGCCGGCAGGCCGGCGCGCTGGGCGTGTTCGGCCAGCAGCGCGCCGAGCGGATCGCGCTCGTCAATGCGCACGAAGGGCCGGCGCGCCAGCTCCTGCAGCGTCACGGTGGCGGCGCGGCCAACGCGCTGGCGCGACACGCATACCAGCCGGCCACTGGCCAGCGGCACCATCTCCAGCCCGGCCACCGGCGTGTGGCCGTAGACGATGCCGACATCGGCCTCGCGCAGCGCCAGGGCCTGGGCGATCTCGCGCGAGTGCAGTGTGCGGATGGCCAGCGGCGCGCTGGCGTGCCGGGCGCGAAAGTGGCGCAAGGCCGCGGGCAGCTGCACCACCGCCAGCGACGGCACCACCAGCACGCGCAGCGGCGCGCTGCGGCCGGCGCGCTGGGCCTCGGCCAGCCGGCGCACGGCTTCGAGCTGGCCCATCAGCTTGCTCACCTCGGGCATCAGCGCCTGCGCCTCGGCGGTGGGCACGAGGCGGTTTTTCTGGCGCGTGAAGAGCGCGTAGCCGAGCTGCCGTTCGGCCGACTGCAGCGCCTGCGTGGCCGCCGGCTGCGTGAGGTGCAAGAGCCGCGCTGCGCCGCTGATCGTGCCGGTCAGCATGACGGCGTGGAAGATCTCGAGGTGCTTGAGCTTCATCGCGGCCGCCTCACGCCCGCCGCCGCATCACACGCGTCGGCGCAGCAGCTGGCCGCCGTGCTGCTGCACCACCTCGCCGTGCTCGACCACGACCTGCCCGTTCACCGCCACCAGCGTGATGCCCACCGGTGCCGCCTGCGGCTCGGCGTAGCTGGCGCGGTCGGCCACCTGGGCCGCGTCGAACAAGGTGATGTCGGCCGCCGCGCCCGGCTGCAGCAGGCCCCGGCCGGCCAGGCCGAAGCGCCGCGCGGTCAGGCCCGTCATCTTGTGCACCGCCTGCTCCAGTGTGAGCAGGCCGCGGTCGCGCGCGTAGTGGCCCAGCACGCGCGGAAAGGTGCCCCACAGGCGCGGGTGCTGCGGGCCCTCGCCCGGCAGGCCGTCAGAGCCCACCATGGCCAGCGGGTGGGCCAGGATGCGGTCGACGTCTTCGTCGCTCATCGCAAAGTAGATGGCGCCGCCGGGCAGCAGCTGACGCGCCAGTTCGGTGGCATCGAGCCCGCGTTCGGCAGCCATCTCGCGCAGCGAGCGGCCCGCCGCCTGAGGCTCGGCCTTCGACCAGGTGATCATCACGTCGCGGCTGCTGGCCACGCGCTCGGGCAGCAGCATCGTCGACGAGGCGGTGTAGGGGTAGCAGTCCAGGCACACCGGCTGCTGCCGGGCGGCCGCCTCGATGAGCGCCAGCGTGCGCACCGAGTCGCCGTGCTGGGCCAGGCCCATCAGCTTGTGGTGCGACAGCACCAGCGGCACGTCGAGCGCCCGGCCCACGGCCAGGGCCTCGCGCAGCGCGGCGTCGATGTCGGCGCCTTCGTCGCGGATGTGCATGGTGACGATGCCGCGGCCGCCGGCCAGCGGCTGGCCCACGGCGACGAGCTCTTCGGTGGTGGCGGCGCGTGCCGGCGGGTAGAACACGCCCGTCGACAGGCCGATCGCGCCGGCGTCCAGCGCCTCGGCCAGCGCCGCCTGCATGCGCGCCACCTCGTCGGCGCGCGCCGGGCGCGAGAGCTCGGCCATCGCGCCCACGCGCAGCGTCGTGTGGCCCACCAGCAGCGCCGCGTTGAGCGCCGGGCGCGCGGCCTGCACGGCCTGCACATAGTCGGCAAAGCGCGGCAGGGTCCAGGGCCCGGGCAGGATGTCCAGCGGGGCCGGCGGGGCGTCGTGCACCAGCGGTGCCAGGCTGATGCCGCAGTTGCCGGTGATGACCGTGGTGACGCCTTGCAGCAGCTTCGGGTGCCGCGCCGGGTGCTGCAGCAGCAGGCGGTCGTCGTGCGTGTGGCTGTCGATGAAGCCGGGCGCGACGATCAGGCCGGTGGCATCGATGCGGCGGTGCGCGGCCGTGCCCGAGAGCTCTCCGATGGCGGCGATGCGGCCGCCCGCCACGCCCACATCGGCGCGCCGCCGTGGCGCACCGCTGCCGTCGATCAGCTCGCCGCCTTCGATCAGCAGGTCGAGCATGTCGCGCGGCCCCGTGGGTGCGTCAACGGATCCACAACCGGATGGCGTCCCAGGCGCGGCCCAGCACGCCGGCCAGGGGCACCGCCTGCTGCACCACCAGCGGCACGTTCGCCACCGGCGTGCCGCCGGCGGTGACGACCTCGATGCGCCCGACCTCCTGGCCCTGCACCAGCGGTGCCACGAGCGGCTCGGTGCGCGTGAGCGTCGTCTGCAGGCGAGCGCCGTCGCCGCGGGGCACGGTGACCACCAGCGCGCCAGCAGCGCCCAGCGCCACAGTGTTGGTCGCGCCCTTCCACACCGGCACCGTCGTCATCGGCTGACCGGCGGCATACAGGCGCACCGCGTCCCAGGACTGCCAGCCCCAGTTGAGCAGCTTCTGCGCTTCGCCGGCAGCGGCCTCGCGGCTGCTGGCGCCCGAGAGCACCACGAGCAGGCGGCGCGGGCCGGCGGGGGTGTCGCGCAGCGCCGTGGCCACCACGCCGTGGCCAGCAGACGGCGAGGCCATCACGGCCAGGCCGCCGATGCTGCCGTCGCGTGCCAGCAGCAGGTTGGGGTTGTCCTGGCGCAGGCCCGCGTGCTCGAGCTGGCGCAGCGCAAACAGCGGCAGGGCGTCTGCGTGTTCGCTCATCAGCCGCGTGGCCAGCGTGGCCAGCTCGCGCGGCGTGCTGGTCTGCCTGGTGGCCGGTTCGCCGGTGGGGCTGTGGAACACGGTCTGCTTCAGGCCGATGGCCAGCGCGCGGCGGTTCATCTGCGACACGAAGTCCTCGACCGAACCCGACACGCCCTCGGCCAGCGCCACGGCGGCATCGCGCGCGCCGAGCACGGCCACGCCGCGCAGCAGCTCGTCGATGCGCAGGGTGCCGGTGGCGTACATCAAGGGCACGCCGGGGCGGCGCTCGGCACGGGCGCGCGCCGAGATCGCCAGCGTTGCATCGCGGGCAGGGCGGCCGTCCTGCATGGCGCCGAGCGCGACATAGGCGGTCATCAGCGGGGTGGCGCCGGCGGGGTCGAGCGCGGTGTCGGCCTCGTGCGCGGCGAGCACGCGGCCGCTGGCGAGATCGATCAGCAGGTGCTGCCGCGCGGCTACCTCGGGTGGTGGGGGCGTGTCGGCCGTCGCGGCCAGCGCCAGCAGGCCCAGGCCGAGGACCAGCAGCCGCCGGAAAAAGGCGCCGAGGCTCACAGCGCGCGCGCCGCCAGGGCGCCGACGACGATCTGGCGCAGCGTCGGCAGCAGGCCGTGGAAGAAGTGCCCGGCGCCGGGCAGCACCGTCACGGGCAGCGTCTGCGGGCGCGCCCAGTCGAGCACCGCGGCCAGCGGCACGACGTCGTCGACCTCGCCGTGCACCACCAGCGTGTCGGCCGGCACCGGGGCGACCTCGAAGTTCACGACCGCCGGGCCGATGAGCACCAGCCGTTCGGCGGCTTCACCGGCATCGGCCAGCGCGCGCGCGGCCTGCGACGCGACGTAGCCACCGAACGAGAAGCCGCCCAGCAGCAGCGGCTCGCCCGCGGCACGGAAGTGCGCGATGACGGCGCGGGCGTCGTCGATCTCGCCACGGCCGGCGTCCCAGCTGCCCGCCGAGCCACCGATGCCGCGGAAGTTGAAGCGCACCGCGCGCCAGCCGCTCAGCACCGTTGCGCGGGCCAGGGTCTGCACGACCTTGTTGTCCATCGTGCCGCCGTGCAGCGGGTGCGGGTGGCACAGCACGGCCACACCGCGCAGCGGCACGCCCGGTACGGGCGCATCGACGGCGCATGCCAACTCGCCGGCCGGCCCTGCGATCGCGAGGCGCTCGGTGAGCGCGTTCATCGGGCGGGCAAGGGCCTCAACGGCCCACGTCGGCCGGCAGCACGAGGCGCTCGACCACCTCGCCGCCCTTCAGGTGGCGCTCGACGATCTCGTCGATGTCGTCCTTGTCGACGTAGGTGTACCAGGTGCCCTCGGGGTAGACCACTGCCACCGGGCCGCCGGCGCAGCGGTCCAGGCAACCGGCCTTGTTGACGCGCACGCCACCCGGGCCGGCCAGGCCCGCGGCCTTGATGCGCGACTTGCAGTGGTCGAAGGCGGCCTGCGGGCCGTGCTGCGCGCACGAGGCTTCGCCGTTGCTGCGCTCGTTGAGGCAGAAGAAGACGTGGTGCTTGTAGTAGCTCATTGCAGTTGATTGTAGGCAGCGGCCCTCATTCGCCGCGCCGGGGCGGGCGTGCCAGCCGCGACAGCAGCCAGGCCATTGCCAGCCAGGGCCAGAGCCAGCCCAGCCACTGCGCAACGCCGTGGAAACGCACGAAGCGCCCCTGCTCCCAGGCTTGCAGGCTCAGCGCCAGGTAGGGGTCGCCCGGTGCCTGCGACAGCAGGGCCACCATCGCGGCCAGGGCCATCAAGCCCAGGCCGCAGACCAGCCGCGCCGGCAGCGCCACGCAGGCCAGTGCCAGCAGCAGACCGCCCAGCAGCGCGGGCACCGTGCGCGGGCCGATCCAGGCCAGCGCGTTGTGCGGGCCGAAGTTCAACGCCGTCGACAGCGTCATCGTCAACAGCGCCAGCGCCAGCGCGCCCAGCGCCAGGCCGAAGCGGCGCCAGCCCCGGGGCGTGACGGCGTAGGCCACGACGCAAGGCGCCAGCAGGCCCAGCGCCGTGGCCATCCACTCGGCCAGCGGCGACAGCGGCGCCAGGCTCGCTGCGGGGGTGTCGAGCAGCGGCTGCAGCGCGACCGCCCAGTCGACCCCGGCCAGCCGCTCGGCCAGCCACTCGCGGGCGCGATCAACGCCGTGGCCCAGGCCCAGCGGCACCGGAGCCGGGAACAGCAGCGCCAGCGGCCACAGCGTCAGCAGCGCCAGCGCGTAGGCGGCATCCCCGGTGAACCAGCGTTGGCGCAGCGCGTTCCAGCGGTCCACCAGGCCGGCCGCCTGCAAGCCCCAGGCGAACACCGCGCCGGCCACCGCGCCAGCCGTGTTGAGCTCGAAGTCACCGCGCGTGGGCACGCGGTCGGGCACGAAGAACTGCAGGCACTCGCAGGCGTACGACAGCCCCGCGGCCAGCAGCACCGCCAGCGGCACCGCCCCGCGCGCGCGCCAGCCGCTGCGCAGCAGCGCCAGCGCCAGCAGCAGCGCCAGCGGCGCGTAGCCCAGGCCGTTGGACCAGCGGTCGAACTGGTCCTGGTGGATGGCCTGTGGCAGCACCAGCAGTTCCAGCGTCGTGCGCCCGGGCGGCCAGCGCCAGCCCTCGAACGGGTACAGGCTGGCGTACAGCACCAGCAGCGCATAGGCCAGCGCCAGCCAGGTGGCCGAACTGCGGTGGCGCGTGTTCATGGCGGCCCCCGGAGCGGCAACTCGGACCTTGCCGTCAGAACGGCTTCACGACGACGAGCACCACGATGGCCGCGAAGCCCAGCACCGAGACTTCGTTGAAGACGCGGAACCAGCGGTGGCTCTTGGTGTTGGCCATCTGTTCGAAGCGGCGCAGCAGGGCACCGCACATGAAGTGGTAGCCGATCACGCCCAGCACCAGCAGCAGCTTGGCGTGCATCCAGCCGCCGCCGATGCCACAGCCCAGCCACAGCCACAGGCCGAGCACCAGCGCCGGCAGCATCAGCAGGCCCGAGAAGCG
>JBIJAP010000113.1:0-9251 GCA_044345715.1 Rubrivivax sp. | reverse complement strand
CTTGCTCCGGTTCGTAGGGGCGGTAGCTCATGCTCCATAAACGTCTGCACGGCGTGCGGCGATGTCAGGGACTTCCCTTCTGCCGCCCACGCTCCTAGCGCAGCCGCACCCAGCGCAGCTCGATGGCGTCGTTGGGCCACATCACCGCCTGCACCTTCTTGTTCATGGCCCAGCTGATGGTGCGCCGGTACAGCGGGATGTAGGGCAGGTCGTCGGCCACCAGGCGCAGCACTGTGGCCACCATGGCACGGCGGCGGGTCAGGTCGGGCTCGGTGCGCATGGCGTCGATCAGCGCATCGACTTTCGGGTTGCTGTAGCGCCCGGCGTTGAAGGTCCCGAGGCCCGACTTGTCGTGCGTGCGGAACAGGCCGTTGAGCGAGTTCCAGGCGTCCGGCGTGGCCGTCCAGCCGTACTCGATGAAGCTGGCGGTGGCCTGCGTCAGCTTGGGGAAGAACGTGCTGCTCGGGCTGGCCCGCAGCTGCGCCCGGATGCCCACCTGCGTGAGCATCGCGGCCATCGCCTGGCAGACGTTGTCGCGCCAGGCCACGTTGACGCAATCCAGCGCGACCGAAAAGCCGTTCGGGTAGCCAGCCTCCCCCAGCAACTGCCGCGCACGCGCCGGGTCGTAGGGCAGCCGCTTGTCCAGCTCGGCCGGCGAGCCGTCGACCAGCGGGCTCAGCAGCGCGCCGGTGGGCTGGCCCTGGCCGCGCAGCACCTTGTCGATGATCAGCGGCATGTTCAGCGCGTGGTACACGGCCTTGCGCACGCGCAGGTCCTGGAAGGGGTTGCGGCCCTTCACGTCGCTGTCCTGCAACTCGGGACGCGCCAGGTCGAAGGTCAGGTACTGCTGGCCGATGTCGGCCGTCTGCACCAGCGCCAGGCGCGCGTCGGTCTTGAGCCGGGCGATGTCCTGGTAGGGCGGGTCGAGCACCAGGTCGACCTCGCCCGAGGCCAGTGCCGCCAGCCGCGTGGCGTCGCTCTTCACGGTGACGAAGTCGACGCGGCCGAGGTTGCCGCTGCGGCGGTCGGCCCAGCCCCACCACTGCGGATGGCGCTCGAGCGCGGTACGCACGTCGGGCTCGTAGCGCAGCAGGCGCAGCGGCCCGGTGCCGTTGGCGTGGCGCACGGCGTGGGTTTCCTGCTTGCCGTTGAAGTCCTGCGGGCGCGTGACGCCGTGGCGCTCGCTCCAGGCCCGGCTCATCATCGCGATGTAGTGCAGCTTCTCGGGCAGCACGGCGTCGGGCGCCTCGAGCAGGATCTCGACCGTCAGCGCGTCGACCTTGCGCGCACCGGTCACGCCCTTGATCTGGAAGGCGCGCTGCGAGGGTGCGGTGAGCGTGCGCTCGATCGAGAACACCACGTCATCGGCGGTGAAGGGCGTGCCGTCGTGGAACAGCACACCCGGCCGCAACCGGAAGCGCCACACGGTGGGCGACATCGCTTGCCAGGACAGCGCCAGCGCCGGCTCGAGCTTGAAGCGCTCGTCGCGGCCGACCAGCGATTCGTAGACCTGGAACACCACGCGCGAGTGGTACAGCAGCGCAATGGCGTGCGGGTCCATCGTCTGCGGGTCGAAGGCCGAGGCGATGCGCAGCGGCGCGGCGGCCGGCGGCGCGTTCTGTGCGTGGGCCGTGCCTTGCAAGTGCAGGCTCAAGGGCAGGATGAGGGCCAGGCCGAGGACCAGGCCGACGCGCACGAAGCGCGCGAAGGGGCGAAGGTGGATGCGTCTCACGATGCATCGATTGTGTCGAGCCCGCTTGACGCTCAGCGTGCGCCGGCGCCCTGACAAACCATGACGGGAATCGCCCTTAAGCACTATCCCGGATGGGCGCCTTCAGCGTGTGGCGCGGGCCCTCAGGCAGGCGGCCAGAAAGTCGCGCAGGATGGGCCCGTCGTCCAGCGTGTCGGGGTGCTCGGGGCCGTGGAACTCGGGGTGCCACTGCACGCCGGCCACGAAGGGGCCTTCGTCGATGCGGCGGATGGCCTCGATCATGCCGTCGTCGGGGCAGCGCGCCTCGACCACGAAGCCCGGCGCCAGCTGCTTGATGCCCTGGTGGTGGATGCTGTTGGTGGTGGCGCGCGGCAGGCCCGGGTAGAGGCCGGCCAGGTGCGTGCCGGCGACGAACGCCACCTCGTGGAAGTGGCGTTCGTAGCGGCCGGCGATGCGGTGGTCGACCGCCGTCTTGCCTTCAAGCGCCGGCTGCTGCGTCGGGATGTCCTGCCACAGGCTGCCGCCAAAGGCCACGTTCAGCAGCTGCAGCCCGCGGCAGATGCCGAACACCGGCTTGCCGGCGGCCACGAAGGCACGCACCAGCTCCATCTCGTAGCGGTCGCGCACCGGGTCGCCGGCCCAGTCGGGGTGCAGCGGGTCTTCGCCGTAGTGCGTGGGGGCCACGTCGTTGCCGCCTTGCAGCACGAGGCCGTCCAGCGCGTCGGCGTAGTGCCCGAGGTCGATGTCGGTGCGCACGACGATGCTGCCGCTGCTCACCGCCGGGATCATCACCGCCACCGCCCCGCCCGACAGCACCCAGTGCGCGACGCTCTGCTCCAGGTAGTGCAGCGTCTTCGTCCACACGCCGGGCAGTTCGACACCGGCCGAGCCGGGGGTGTAGATGCGGGCCGACAGGCCGATGAGCAGCGGGCGGGTGTCCATGGTCTCGGGGGCTCACTCTTCGTCGCCGGCTTCGGGCGGTTCGTCGTCGCGCGCCTTCTGCACGCGGCGGGCCAGTTGCTCGGCCAGCGGCGCCAGATCAGCGGCCAGGGTCTCGGGCGGCTCGGCGTCGCGCCACAGCGTCCACGGCGTGGGCAGCGTGCTCATGTAGGGCGCGCGGCTCCAGCGGTCGACCTGCTGCCAGGTGGTGGTGATGGCCACCGCAGCGCCGGCCAGCGCGGCCGCCCCCACGAAGCTGGCCACCGCGCGCCGCGCCTGCGGCAGCACCAGCGCCAGGTGGCCATACAGCAGGGCCAGCAGCAGCAGCACCTGCAGCGGCGTCACCAGGCGCCACAACAAGGGCAGGTCAAGCGCCGCCGCCAGCGGCGGCACGAACCAGTCCACGGCCTCGACCGCCGCCACCAGCGGCAGCGCCAGCCGCAGGTGGGCACCGAACTCGAAGCGGTGCTGGAACAGCTTCGAGGCCGTGGCCCAGAGCCCGGCCCACAGCCCCAGCACCAGCGGCAGGCCGGCCACCAACGGGATCCAGTCCATCGTGTCGGCCCCGGGGTCGAGCGAGAGCCATTGGTTCGACAGCGCCAGCACGGCCAGCGTCACCGCGGCCGCCAGCGGCTGCCATGCCGCCCGCCGGGCCAGCACGGGCAGCGGCTGCTCGCCGACCAGGGTTTCGTCGGGCGTGCGCAGCCGCACCGTGAGGCCGCCGATCTGCCAGGTCGTGCCGCCCACCGGCACCGCCACGCGTTTGCCGCGGGGGTGCCGTTGCGTGCCTTCCTGCACGCCGTTGGCGGTGTCACCCACGTCGAGCGTCAGGCGGCCGTCGTCGCCGGCCTGCAGCGTGGCGTGCAGCGGCGCCACGAAGGGGTCGTCGAGCACCACGTCGGCCTGCAGCGAGCGCCCCAGCGTCAGCGGCCAGCGCTGCACGTCGACGGCGCGCGCCACGCGGCCGTCGCGGCCGATCACCTCGAGCAGCGCCAGGCGGGCCGGCGCGCTCACTTCGGCACCTCGGTGGCCGCGCCGCTGCGGCCAAAGCCGGCCAGGTAGTGGCGCGTCAGCCGTTCGGCGCTGGCCAGGCCCACGCCGAGTGCATCGAGCCGGCCCTGCACGCCCACCGTGCGGCCGTCGAGCGTGGCCACCAGCACCATCATGTCGTGCAGGCCGGGCAGCTTCTTGTAGGCGCGCAGGCAGACCACGGCGCGCAGCGGCAGCGGCGGCTCGGCCTTGGCGGTGGTACCCGGCGCAGCCAGCGGCACGATGGTGCGCTCGCGGCACTGGGCGGCGGTGCGCAGGCGGTCGTCGACGCCGACGAACTCGTTGCCGAAGCTGCTGGAGTGGCGTTCGGAGAAGCGCCAGGCGCCGATGCGGCTGCCGTCGTACGCCTCGTGGCGCACGGTGATGTAGCCGGTGAGCAGCGGGCCGGCCACGAACACGCGGCTGTCCATCTCGCAGTCGCTGCGCTCGAACTGCAGCCCGCGCGACTGCGCCGGCGAGCTGCGCCCCCAGCAGCGCATCCAGGTTTCCTGCGGCACCGGGATGCGGTAGAGCGTATGGCCGGCGTGGCGCCAGGGCTGGCTGACGAAGTCGGCGGTGAGGCGGGTCTCGTGCTCGCCGAGCTGCCGCGCCACCTCGTCCCAGGCCGGGGCGACGATGGGGCTGGCCCCGCGGCCGCGGGCGATGAGCAGACGCACCGGGTCGGCCGGCACGAGAAAGCTCACCTGCTCGCCGTCGCGCCGCGCGGCCACGTTGACGCCGACCAGGCGGCCGTTGTCGTCGAGCGCCGGGCCGCCGCTCATGCCCGAGGACAGGCTGCCGCCGAAAAACAGCGTTGGCAGGTAGCTGCGCTCGACCGGCCCGTTGAAGCTGCCCTCGGCCACCGCGAAGCCCACGTCCAGCGGGTTGCCCATGCTGTAGATGCGCGCGCCGCGCGGCAACGGCTCGTTGGCGGGGCGGATCGGCACCGCACCCCGCCCGGCCAGCGGCGCGGGATCGACCGGCTTGAGCAGTGCCAGGTCGTGCACCACGTCGAAGGCCAGCAGCTGCAGCGCGCCCTGGCGGCCGTCGACGGTGGCGTACACCAGCCGGTGCTGCGAGGGGCGCAGCGCGTACTGGCTGATGACGTGGTAGTTCGTGATCAGGTGGCCGGCGTCGTCGACCAGGAAGCCCGAGCCGACGGAGCTCTGGCTGTCCTGCGTCTTCAGCAGCGTGCGCACCTGCAGCAGTTGCGGGCGGATGCGCTCGTAGATGCGCTGGCCGGCGCCGGTGGGGGTCGTGGGCTCGGCAGGCTTGGCGGCCGAGGTCGCCGCTGCGGGCGCGGGCAGGGCCGCAGGCCTGGGCTGGGCCAGCGCGGCGCCGGACAGGCCCAGCGCCGTGGCGAAGGCCGCGGCGCGGCAGGCCAGGGCGGCACGAAGACTCAGGGGCATCGTGGCATCTTAGCCCCGCAGGGCGTCTTCAAGTCCCAGTCGAACGGCTTGTGCGAGCCGGGCGCGAAAGGCGGGGTCAAGCAGCTGCGCTTCGTCGGCAGGGTGGCTGACGAAGGCCTGCTCCACCAGCACGGAGGGCATCGCTGTCAGCAGGCGCAGCGGCGCGTAGTTGAAGTTGCCGACGAGCCCGAAGTCGGGCAGGGCGGTGGCCGCCACCAGCCGGCGGTGCACGGCGGCGGCCAGCGGCTGCGAGGGCGCGTGCTTGTAGTAGGTGCTGGCGCCGCTGACGCGCAGGTAGCCGCCGGCGGTGTCGGCGGCATTGGCGTGCACGCTGACGTAGAGCTGAGCCGCTTCGGATTCGGCCCGCGCGGCGCGTTCGCGCAGCGTCGGGTTCGTGTCGCCCGGGCGGATGTCGATCAGCTGCGCACCGGCGGCCAGCAGCTCGGTGGCCAGCGTGTCGGTGGTCCAGCGGTTGAAGTCCTTCTCGGGCGTGCCGGTCGCGCCCACGGCGCCCAGGTTCGTGGGCCCGCCATGGCCGGCTTCGAGCGCGATGCGCAGGCCCTGCAGCGGCGTGGCCGTGCCCACCGAAGGCGGCACCGGCAGCAGCCGCACCTGCAGCACGCCGGGCGCGGGCTCGACGCGCCAGCCCCACAGCCGCGGTGTGCGCAGCCAGGCGGTGATGCGCACGCGGCCCGGGCCAGCTTGCTCGACCACGAGCTCGTCCACCGAGCGTGGCGCGCGGCGGTGCGTCACCCAGGTGGCGGCGTGGTGGGCGCCGCAGACCTCGATCTCCAGCGCCACGCGGCCGGTGGCATCGCGCCGGGCGCGCACGGCGTAGGGCACCGGTGCGCTCAGCGCCACGCGGATCAGGTCGGCGTCGTCTTCGCCCACCACCGACACCGTGCTCAGCGCCACCAGCGGCGGGCGCGTGCCCTCGGGTGCCGGCAGCAGCGCGGCGCGCGGGGCCCACACGGCGGTGTCGGGCGCCAGCGCCAGGCGGAGGTGGGTGCCGCGCTCACCGCTGGCCTGCAGCAGCGTGCCGGCCGGCAACGCGCCCCAAGAGGGGCCGCCCAGGCGCGCCTCGTGCAGGCCGTGCGTGGGCTCCACGCCTTCGGGGCCCACGGTGAACAGCCGCGTCGCTTCGGGCCGCCACTGGCCCACGAGGCCGGGCGTCAGCGCCACGAGCGCTCGCGCGGCGGGCCGGGCCGCGCGCGGCCGGCTGCCCTGCGGGGCCAGAGGCAGCAGGCGCACGCGCACGGGGGCGGGTTCGATGTCGTCAGAGCGCACAAACGCCAGAAAGCCGCGGTAGCGCCCCGGTGCCACCTCGGCCAGCCGCTGCCAGGCTTCGCCCGGCAGCGCGGCCTGCACCAGGCGGCCGGGCGTGGCGCGCAGCGCCACCTCGACAGGCTCGCCCGGCGCGACGCGCAGCGCCTCGGCGGGTTGCAGGCTGCTGCCGTCGATCCAGCCGGCGTCGACCGGCCAGCGGGGGCCGGGTGGCAGATCGACGCGCGTCACCGTCAGGGCCATCGAGGTGCTGGCGCCTGCCGGCGAAGTGGCCTCGACGACGAAGCGGTTGGCGCCCATCGCCAGCGCCAGCCCATCGCGCGCGAACACGCCGCTGCCGAACACCGGCAAGCGCTCGCCGTTGATGCGCACCACGCTGCCGGCACTGGTGCGGCCCAGCAGGTGCACCACGCCGCGCGTGCTGCGCAGCGCCTCGCCTTGCGGTGCCAGCACTTCCAGCGCCGGCACAACGGCTGCGGCCACCGGCGCGGTGACGGCGGCGCTGGTGGGAGCCGGCGGGCCGCTCAAGCGCGCATCAGCGTGCTCTTGCCGAACAGGCTCTCGATCAGGTCGACGGCCAGCTCGGCCGTCTTGTTGCGGATGTCGAGCGCCGGGTTCAGCTCCATCACGTCCAGGCTGGCCAGGCGGCCGGTGTCGGCAATCATCTCCATGCACAGCTGCGCTTCGCGGTAGGTGGGGCCGCCGGGCACCGTGGTGCCGACGCCGGGCGCGATCTCGGGGTCGAGGAAGTCGACGTCGAAGCTGACGTGCAGATGCGTCTTGTCGTCCAGAGTGGCCAGTGCCAGCTCCATGGCGTGGCGCATGCCCATCTCGTCGATGTAGCGCATGTCGAAGACCTCGAGGCCCACCTCGTGCACGAAGCGCTTCTCGCCGGGGTCGACGCTGCGGATGCCGATCTGGCGCACCACCTTCGCCTGAATCGCTGGCACGGTGCCGCCGATCTCGATCAGCTCCTGCGGCCCGTGCCCACACAGACAGGCCACCGGCATGCCGTGAATATTGCCGCTGGGTGTGAGCACGCTGGTGTTGAAGTCGGCGTGGGCGTCGAGCCACAGCACGCGCAGCTTCTTGCCGGCCTCGCGGCAGTGGCGCGCCACGGCGCTGATGCTGCCCAGGCCCAGGCAGTGGTCGCCGCCCAGCAGGATGGGCAGGTGGCCCTGCGCGAGCTCGGCGTGCACCGCGTCGTGCACCAGGCGGTTCCAGGCCACGACCTCGGCCAGGTGGCGGTAGCCGTCCACCGGCGGCAGCCAGGGGTTGGGCGGGCCGGCGAGGTTGCCGCGGTCGAGCACCTGCAGGCCATGGGCCTCGAGCGCTGCTTGCAGGTCGGCGACGCGCAGCGCCTCCGGGCCCATGCGGGCGCCGCGGGCGCCGGCGCCGATGTCGGTGGGGGCACCGATGAGGGAAACGTGTCGCGTCATGAGGCCGATGCTATCGGGCCGGCGCGCGGCCTGGCCTCAGACGTCTTCCGCGAATGCGCCAGTTTCTGTCGGCGGCAGGTCGAAGCCGTAGTGATGGGCCAGCACGTCCCAGGCCTCTTCGGCACTCTCGACATAACGGAACAATTGCAGGTCTTTGGCCGAGATCATGCCGGTGTCGACGAGGTGCTGGAAGTCGATCAGACGCTCCCAGAACTCGCGCCCGAACAGCAGGATGGGGCGGCGGCGGCTTTTGCCGTTTTGCACCAGCGTCATCGTCTCGAACAGCTCGTCGAGCGTGCCGAAGCCGCCCGGAAAACACACCAGCGCGATGCTGCGCATCACGAAGTGCATCTTGCGCAGCGCGAAGTAGTGGAACTGGAAGCACAGCTCCGGCGTGATGTATGGGTTGGGCGCCTGCTCGTGGGGCAGCACGATGTTCAGACCGATGCTCTTGCCACCGACCTCGAACGCGCCGCGGTTGCCGGCTTCCATGATGCCGGGCCCGCCCCCGGTGACGATGAACAGCGGTGCGGCGTGCTCGCGGCTCTTCTGAGTGGCCAGCGCGGCGAAGCGGCGCGCCTCGTCGTAGTAGCGGCTCATGGCGACGGCGTTGCGTGCCTGGGCCAGCGCCTGGGCGTCGCCGGCGGCTTCGGCCGCCGCCAGCATCTGCGTCGCCACCTCGGGCGCCTTGATGCGCGCGCTGCCGAAGATGACGATGGTGCTTTCGATGCCCTGTTCGTTCTGCACCAGTTCGGGCTTGAGGAGCTCCAGCTGCATGCGCACCGGGCGCAGCTCTTCGCGCAGCAGGAAGGCGCTGTCGGTGAAGGCCAGGCGGTAGGCGCTTTCGGGGCCGGCGTAGCGGGCGGCCTCGGGCACCGCGGCAGCGTCTTCCTGGGCGCTCGGGAAGTTGCGCGCGGTGAGTTCGGGATGGGGCGTGGTCTTGGGCGTGTTCATCGCGCGGGAGCATAAGCGTCCCACCATGACGGTCGGCCAAGAAAAAAGCCCGCCGGGGCGGGCTTCGTCAGGCGGCAGTGCCCAAGTTCACTTGCCCGCGTTCACTTGCCCGGTGAAGGGGCCTGGGCGCGCTGCTCGGCGGCCGTCTTGCTGGCCACCACCGGCATGCCGCGCAGCTGGTTCAGGGCCTGGCGCAGCGGCCAGTCGTCGGCGGTGCCGAACTCGGGCAGCGGCTTGGGCGGCTCCTTGCTCTTGGCCAGTTGCTCCTCGAGCTTGGTGCGGGCTTCCTCGCGTGCCTTGTCGCGCGCCGGGTCCTTTTTCTCGTCGGCGCCCTGCAGGTGCTTGTCGAGATCGGCCTCGCGCATGCGCAGCGCGGCGAACACGTTGCCGTCGGCCGTTTCGTCGAGAAAGACATCGGGCGTGATGCCCTTGGCCTGGATGCTCTTGCCCGCCGGTGTGTAGTAGCGCGCCGTGGTGATCTTGAGC
>JBIJAP010000147.1:0-8004 GCA_044345715.1 Rubrivivax sp. | reverse complement strand
TCTCCTGCACGTTGCTCTCGGTGATGCGGGCCTGGCCGCGCATCGTCTTCACGAGCTTCGAGAGCCGATCGGTAAGGTGGGTGGCCATGGGCGTCGTCAAGTGGGTGGGAAGGCAAGTGCCGCATGGCACACTGCTGGGATGATTTTATCGACCAGCTCCCCTCTGCTCGCCCCCGGTGGCGGGTTGCTGTTGGTGTTGGTGGCGTCGGCGCTGTACCTGCTGGCCACCGTGCCGGCCCATTCATGGGGGCGGCTGTCGGCAGTGGGGCTTCTCGGCGGGCTCGTGCTACATGCCCTGCTGTTGCTCATCGACATCGCCGGCCTCGGCCAGAGCACGCCCGGTGCCAGGCTGGGTTTCGGGCCGGTGCTGTCGACCGCCGTGTGGCTGGTGATCGCCGTCTACACCATCGAAAGCCGCCTGCTGCCGCTGCCGGTGGTGCGTCAGTGGCTGGGCTTGGCCGGCATCGTGGCGGTGCTGCTGGCAGCCACCTTCCCGGGCGATCCGCGTGTCATGCCGTCGGCGCTGGCGCCGCTGCACTTCGCGCTTGGCGTGGGTTCGTACGGGCTCTTCGGCGCCGCCGTGCTGCATGGCCTGTGGCTCGATGCCGCCGAGCGGCGCATGCGCGGGGCCGGTGCGGCGGCGCTCGCGCCGCGTGCCGCGCAGGGCATGCCGCTGCTGCAGTTGGAGCGCATCACCTTCCGCTTCGTCGAGGTCGGCTTCGTCGTGCTCACGGCCACGCTGGTGCTCGGCATCATCACCAGCCTGACCTCGCCACCCGGGCGCTGGCTCGAGCACAAGACGGTGTTCTCGGTGCTGGCCTGGGGCGTGATCGGCGCGCTGCTCGTCGGCCGCCGCGTGCGCGGATGGCGCGGGCGCCAGGCCACGCGCTGGCTGTACACGGGCGCCGTGCTGCTGCTGCTGGGCTACGCCGGCTCGCGCTTCGTACTCGAAGTCGTGCTTCGTCGCGCCGTGGAATGAACTTGCTCCTTCGGCGCCTGCCATGAAATTCGTCGTGCTCCTGATCGTGGTCGTCGGCGGGCTGCTGTGGTTGGCCATGGGCCGCCGCAAGACACCCCCGGACTCTGCGCCCAAGCCCGACGCCGCCAAGGCGGCCGCGCCGGGCGCCCCCCAGACCATGCTGGCCTGTGCCCACTGCGGCGTGCACCTGCCGTCGGCCGATGCCCTGCGCGACGCCGCCGGCCACGCCTACTGCAGCGACGCGCACCGCCTGGCCGGGCCGCACAGCGGCGGCTGAGGCCGCTGCCGCACGCCACCGATGGACCCGCGCGAGGCCGACCGCCGCCGCGGTGACCGGCGCCGCAGCGACCGCCGCGGCACCGGCGGCCGGCGCTCCGACGACCACGACACGCCCTACGACGATCCCGCCGATCTCCGCTGGGCCGGCAGCACTCTGCCGCCAAAGAGCGCCAGCCGCTTCCTCGACCGCCAGGTGCGCCGCCCGCGTGATGCCCAGGACACCGCTTTTGCCCGCGTCGTGCGCAGTTACGTCGCCGCGCGGGCCGCCATCGGGCTGAGCGTCGTCGCGGTGCAGGGCATCGGTGCCTGGAGCGGCCAGCGCCAGGCGGAGTGGGCCGTGCTGGTGGCGCTGGTGTACGCCACCCAGGCCATCACGTTGTGGCTGCTGCCTCGCCTGGGCGCGCTGGCCGAGCCGGTCAGCGGCGCGAGTCAGCGGCGGCGGCAGTGGCTGTCGACCATCGGCGTCGACGTGGCCGCGTTCTCCTTGCTGCACCTGCTGGAAGTGGGTGTCTCGTTCAACTTCGCAGCGCTGCTGGTGCTGCCCGTGCTGATGGCCGGCGTGCTGACCTCGCGGGTGCGCGCGCTCGGCACCACGGCGGCCGTGACGTTGGTGCTGCTGGCGGCGGCGTGGCGCAGCGGGCAGGACTCGCCGACCCTGATGCTGCAGTCGGGCCTGGCCGGCATGGGCCTGTTCGTGATCGTGCTGCTGGCCAGCGAACTGGCCGGGCGCCTGTCGCGCGAGGAACTGGCCGCGCGCGGCAGCCTGGAGCTGGCGCGCCAGCAGGCGCAGCTCAACCGCCTCGTCATCGAGGAGATGGTCGACGGCGTGCTGGTGGTCGACCGCGGGCTGCAGGTGCGTGCCGCCAATCCGGCCGCTCGGGCGCTGCTCGTCGACCAGGGGCTGTCACCGCCAGCGCCGTTTTTCCTCGACCGCCAGGCCGCCTGGGCAGCCTTGTGGCAAGCCGCCCAGCAGGCGGTCGGCAGTGGCCAATGGCCCGAGGCGGGCCAGGACGTCGTGCTTGCCTTCGGCCAGGGCCACACGCGCACGCTGCGTCTGCGGGTGCGCTTCATGCGCGCCCGCGCGGCCGAGACGGCACTGGGCATCGATGCCGCGCAGTCCGAACCCACGGCCGTGCTGCTGCTCGAAGACCTGCGCACGCTGCAGGCACGCATCCGGCAAGAGAAGCTGGCCGCGATGGGGCGCGTGTCGGCGGGCATCGCGCACGAGATCCGCAACCCGCTGGCGGCCATCGCGCAGGCCAACGCGTTGATGATGGAAGACCCGCTGCCGCCGGACCAGTACCAGCTAGCGGCGATCGTGGCCGACAACGTGCAGCGGCTGAAGCGACTGGTCGACGACGTCATGGAAGTGGCGCCGGGCGCGCTGCCCGATGCCCAGGCCGTCGACGCCGCGGCGGCCGTGGCCCACGCGGCCACCGATTGGGCGCGCACGCAGGCCTTGCCGATGGGCACGGCCAGCCCGCTGCGCGCCGAACTCCACGCGGCGCCGCTGGGCGTGGCCTTCGATCCGGAGCACCTGCGCCGCGTGTTGGTGAACCTGCTCGACAACGCCCTGCGCCATGCCAGCGGCGAACCCGGGTCGGTGTTCCTGCGGCTGGCGCCGATCGACGACCAGTGGGTGGCGCTGTCGGTCCTGTCCGATGGCGCGCCGATCGCGCCGGAGGTCGAGCGCCGGTTGTTCGAGCCCTTCTTCTCGACGCGCAGCCGGGGCACGGGACTCGGCCTGTATATTTGCCGCGAACTGTGCGAACGCTACGGCGCCAGCATCGAGTACCGACCCCGGCCCGCGGCCGAGCGCCTTAGCAACGAGTTCGTCGTTCGCATGCGCCGCACCGCGCTGGCGGGAACACCGGCCGCACCGACCCTGCCGCTCGCCTGACCCGCGAATTCCGTGACCGCCGCATCCAACCCCCGACTGCTCGTCGTCGACGACGAACCCGATCTGCGCACGCTGTACGAGCTGACGCTGCTGCGCGAGGGCTACGACGTTGAAAGCGCCGGCTCGGTCACCGAAGGCTGGGCGCTGCTGCAGGAGCGCGGACCGGGCGGCTTTCAATTGCTCATCACCGACATGCGGCTGCCCGACGGCACTGGCCTCGACCTGCTGCGCCGGCTCGACGAAGCCGGGCGGCCTGAGCGGGCGGTGGTGATCACGGCCTACGGCTCGCCTGAAAACGCCGTCGAGGCCCTGAAGGCCGGCGCCTACGACTACCTCACCAAGCCAGTCGACCTGCGGCAGTTCCGCGCCGTCGTGGCCTCTGCTCTTGGCCGCGTGCCAGCGGCCACGGCCGGGCGTGTGGCGGCGCCGACCAATGCGCCGCGGCGGCCTGCGCTGCAGCGGCTGCTCGGCGACTCCACGGCCATGCAGCAGGTGCGCTCGCTCGTCGACAAGGTCGGGCGCAGCATGGCGCCCGTTCAGGTGTATGGCGAGTCTGGCACCGGTAAGGAGTTGGTGGCGCGTGCCATCCACGACTGCTCGGCGCGGGCCAGCGGCCCGTTCATCGCCGTCAATTGCGGCGCCATCCCCGAGAACCTGCTCGAGGCCGAGTTCTTCGGCTATCGCAAGGGCGCCTTCACAGGCGCGAACGAAGACCGCGACGGCTTCTTCCAGGCCGCGCAGTCGGGCACGCTGTTCCTCGATGAGATCGGTGATCTGCCGCTGGCCATGCAGAGCAAGCTGCTGCGCGTGATCCAGGAGCGCGCCGTGCGGCCGTTGGGGGCCACCACCGAGCAGCCGGTGAACGTGCGCATCGTCAGCGCGACGCACAAGGACCTCGGCAGCGAGGTGCAGGCCGGGCGTTTTCGCCAGGATCTCTACTACCGCCTGAATGTCATCCGCATCGTCGTGCCGCCGCTGCGCGAGCGGCTGGGCGACGTGCCGGCGATCTGCCGTGCCGTCGTCGAACGCATCGCCCGCGACGCGGGGGTCTCGCCGCTGCCCACGCTGGCCCCCGAGGCCGAGCAGCGCCTGCTGAGCTATGCCTTCCCTGGCAACGTGCGCGAACTCGAGAATCTGCTGCATCGCGCACTGGCGCTGGCCGCGGGGCCGTCGATCGGCGTCGAGGATATCGGCCTGCCCGACATCGCCTTCGACGATGCTGGCACCGAAGCCGGCGCCCTTGGGGTGAACGGGCCCGGGAGCCTTGCGCCGCCTTTGGCGCTGCTAGCGCCGCCGCCAACGGCGGCCGCGCAGACCAGCAGCGCCCAGCCGCCGTTGCCCGCCGACTTGGTGGCCTACCTCGACGAGGTCGAGCGCCAGGTGCTGCAGCGCGCACTCGAGCGCCACCGCTACAACCGCACCGCAGCGGGGGCGGGCCTGGGCCTGTCGCTGCGCCAAATGCGCTATCGCATGGCGCGGCTGGGCATTGGCGGTGAGCAGCCTGTGCCCGAGTCCGACGGCAGCTGAGCGGCCGGATCCGGGGCGGTGAGCCGGCGGCAAGTCTGGAGCGGCGGGGGCTGGTGGGCCGGCGCGTCCTGGCGGCCCTCGCCGAACGTCGGCCTCCGGCCCGAGGGCGCGGCAGTGACGCTGGCCGTGGTGCATTCGATCAGCTTGCCTCCGGGTGTGTGGAGCGGTGACGCGGTCGAGCGGC
The DNA here is from genome assembly GCA_044345715.1 of Rubrivivax sp. Classification (GTDB taxonomy): domain Bacteria; phylum Pseudomonadota; class Gammaproteobacteria; order Burkholderiales; family Burkholderiaceae_C; genus Rubrivivax. Next base: position 3,135 of record JBIJAP010000147.1, on the reverse strand, counting down.
TCTTCACCAACCGCCTGGACTGGGATGCGCACCCCTGTTTCCAGGGCATTCGTGGCCTGCAGGTCTCGGCGCACTTCTTCGTCCGCCGCAGCGGCCGGGTGCTGCAATTCGCTGCCACCGAGGCGCGCGCCTGGCATGCTGGGGCGTCTGCATGGCGCGGGCGCCCGAACTGCAACGATTGGTCGGTGGGAATCGAGCTCGAAGGCCTCGAAGGACTGCACTTCGAGGTGCCCCAGTACCGCACGCTGGCCCGCCTGCTGCGAAGCCTGGCCAGGCGTCATCCGCTGCGCGAGGTGGTGGGCCACGAAGACGTGGCGCCCGGACGCAAGGCCGATCCCGGCCCCGGCTTCGACTGGCTGCGCGTGGCCCGCAGCTTGCGCGGCAGCGGACTCGGCGTGCCGCGTGTGGGTTGAACACCACGGCCGGCACGATGCGGCGTGCTTGTCGAGCATCAGCAAAGACGAGCCCTACAGGGCCATCATGCGGCGTTGATCCCCGGTTGGTGCGGTGCGCCAGTGCGGCGTCGAGCAGCGGCGCGGCGCGACGGCCCGAATTCCCGTTCGAGGGCCTGCCGGCGGCTCCGCGGAAGCGGCGAAGGCTGTGTCTCGAGAGTAAATCCACGCATCAGGGGACAAACAGCGATCGTCCGCACTGAACACTATCGCTAGTGGGTTGAAGGGGGTCGGCACCCCAGATATAGTGCTTGCTTGGGGCGGCGTGTGGACGCGCTACATGACCGCCGCAGGATCGCCACACCCGGACGTCAACCATCCGGCGCAGCCCGGGCTCAAGGCCCCCGACCACGGCTGCATTGCCGCATGTCAACGCCCTGAGCTCCACCCGAACACCACGTCGCACCGACGCCGTGGCCCACACCAAAGATACAGAGGGGATCGAATGCAATCTGTCGACATCGCCGCCCACGCGCCGCAGCGTCAACCCACGGCTGCGGCCGTTGCCACCACCGTGGTGGGTTCGTCCGCGGCCGCCTACACCTCGTACCAGATCATCCGGCGCAACGGCGCCGTCGTCGGCTTCGAGCCGGACAAGATCGCGGTTGCGCTGATGAAGGCCTTTCTGGCGGTGCACGGCACGCAAGGCGCGGCTTCGGCCAGCGTGCGCGAGACGGTCGAGCAGCTCACGGGCAGCGTCGTGCGCGCCCTGCTGCGCAGCCGCCCGGGTGGCGGCACCTTCCACATCGAGGATGTGCAGGACCAGGTCGAACTCGGCCTGATGCGCGGCGGCCATCACGAGGTGGCGCGCGCCTACGTGCTGTACCGCGAGCGTCGTTCGCAGGAGCGTGCGCGCCAGGGTGTGCCGGCTGTCGTGAAGACGCCTGATCTGCACGTCATCGAAAACGGCCAGCGCGTGGCGCTGGACATGCATGCGCTGCGCTCGCTGATCGAGAGCGCCTGTGCCGGCCTGGGCGCCGAGGTGCAGGCCGAGCCGATCCTGGCCGAGACGCGCCGCAACCTCTACGACGGAGTGCCGATCGACGAGGTCTACAAGGCCGCCATCCTGGCCGCCCGCACGCTGATCGAGAAGGAGCCGAGCTACACGCGCGCCACAGCCCGCCTGCTGCTGCACACCATCCGCCGCGAGATCCTCGGCGAAGAAGTCACGCAGGCGCAGATGGCCACGCGCTACGCCGACTACTTTCCGCAGTTCGTCAAGCAGGGCGTCGAGGCCGAACTGCTCGACGACAAGCTGCTGCAGTTCGATCTGGCCCGCCTGGGCGCGGCGCTCGACGCCAGCCGCGACCTGCAGTTCGACTACCTCGGCCTGCAGACGTTGTACGACCGCTACTTCCTGCACATCGACGAGCACCGCATCGAGATGCCGCAGGCCTTCTTCATGCGCGTGGCCATGGGTCTGGCGCTGGGCGAGATCGACCGCGAGGCGCGCGCCATCGAGTTCTACGGCGTGCTCTCCAGCTTCGACTTCATGAGCTCGACGCCGACGCTGTTCAACAGCGGCACGCGCCGCAGCCAGTTGTCGAGCTGCTACCTCACCACGGTGGCCGACGACCTGGACGGCATCTACGAAGCCCTGAAGGAAAACGCGCTGCTCAGCAAGTTCGCCGGCGGCCTCGGCAACGACTGGACGCGCGTGCGCGCCCTCGGCAGCTACATCAAGGGCACCAACGGCAAGAGCCAGGGCGTGGTGCCGTTCCTGAAGGTGGTGAACGACACTGCGGTGGCCGTCAACCAGGGCGGCAAGCGCAAGGGCGCGGTCTGTGCCTACCTCGAGACCTGGCACCTCGACCTCGAGGAGTTCCTTGAGCTGCGCAAGAACACCGGCGACGACCGCCGCCGCACCCACGACATGAACACGGCGAACTGGATTCCCGACCTGTTCATGAAGCGTGTCATCGAAGGCGGCCACTGGACGCTGTTCAGCCCGAGCACCTGCCCCGACCTGCACGACAAGTTTGGCGCCGAATTCGAGGCCGCCTACACCGCCTACGAGGACAAGGTCGATCGCGGCGAGATCAAGCTCTTCAAGCGCACGCAGGCCAAAGACCTGTGGCGCAAGATGCTGTCGATGCTGTTCGAGACCGGGCACCCCTGGATCACGTTCAAGGACGCCTGCAACGTGCGCAGCCCTCAGCAGCACGTGGGCGTAGTGCACTCCAGCAACCTGTGCACCGAGATCACGCTGAACACCAGCGACACCGAGATCGCCGTGTGCAACCTGGGCTCGGTCAACCTGGCGCAGCACCTGAAGGACGGCGCCAATGGCAAGGAGATCGATCAGGACAAGCTGCGCAAGACGGTGTCCACCGCGATGCGCATGCTCGACAACGTCATCGACATCAATTACTACGCGGTCAAGAAGGCGCGTGATTCCAACCTGCGCCACCGCCCGGTGGGCCTGGGCATCATGGGCTTCCAGGATTGCCTCTACCAGCTGCGCGTGCCCTACGCCAGCCAGCAGGCCGTCGAGTTTGCTGATCGCAGCATGGAGGCCGTCTGCTACCACGCCTACTGGGCCAGCACCGACCTCGCCCAGGAGCGGGGCCGTTATTCCAGCTACCGCGGCTCCCTCTGGGACCGTGGCATCCTGCCCATCGACTCGCTGGACCTGCTGGCCGAGCAGCGGGGTGGTTATGTGGAGGTGGATCGCTCCGCGGCC
>JBIJAP010000181.1:0-7104 GCA_044345715.1 Rubrivivax sp. | reverse complement strand
CCGCCGGGCCTGAAGCTGCGCTGATCGCCCGCCTCCCATGAGCACCTCTTCAGACAAGAAGGACGAACTCGAAGGCACCGAGGCGCCCTTCGTTTCGCACCTCGTCGAGTTGCGCGACCGCCTCGTGCGGGCGCTCATTGCCGTGGTCGTGGCGTTTGCCGCGCTCGCCCTGTGGCCCGGGCCCTCGGGCCTGTACGACCTGCTGGCCGCGCCGCTGGTGGCGCACCTGCCCAAGGGCGCGACGCTGATCGCCACCAACGTGATCTCGCCCATCCTGGTGCCGCTGAAGATCACGCTGATGGCCGCCTTCATGCTGGCGTTGCCCTTCGTGCTGTACCAGGTGTGGGCCTTCGTGGCGCCGGGGCTGTACTCGCACGAGAAGAAGCTGATGCTGCCGCTGGTGGTGAGCAGCACCTTGCTGTTCGTGGCCGGGGTGGCGTTCTGCTACTTCCTGGTGATCCCGGGCATGAGCCAGTTCATCCAGGCCTTCGCGCCGGCTAGCATCACGGCCGCGCCTGACATCGAGCAGTACTTCGGCTTCGTGCTGACGCTGTTCCTGGTGTTCGGCATCTCGTTCGAAGTGCCGATCGCCGTCATCGTGCTGGCACGCATGGGCATCGTCACGATCGAGCAGCTGCGCAAGTTCCGCGGCTACTTCATCGTCGGCGCGTTCGTGGTGGCCGCGGTGGTGACGCCGCCCGACGTGATCTCTCAGCTGGCGCTGGCCATTCCGATGTGCATCTTGTACGAGATCGGCATCCTCGTGGCGCAGCTGGTGATCAAGCACACGAAGGCGCCTGAAGACGCGGCAGAGGCGGCCGCTGACAAGCCGACTACCTGACCTCCGTTGCGGTGCACGCGGCGCTTCGACAGGCTCAGCGCGAACGGTGGTTTGTGAGGCAGCTCGCTACCGCCCACCGTTCGGGCTGAGCTTGGCCCTCCGATCGCCCTGAGCCTGTCGAAGGGAGCCCCCGAGTGCCGCTACTTCACCCAGGTGTTCAGCTGAATGATGGGCAGCAGCACGCTCAGCATGATCACCACCACGACGAGGCCCATGCCAACGATCAGCAGCGGCTCCAGCAGCGTGGCCGCCGCCAGCGCACGCCGCTGCACCTCGCCCGACAGCTGATTCGCCGCGCGCTGCAGCATCGCGGGCAGCTGGCCGGTCTGTTCACCGAGCCGCGCGAACATCGCCAGCAGACCCGGAAAGCGCTTCTTGCCCGCCAGCGCACTGGCCAGCGGCGCGCCCTCGCGCACCTGCACCAGCGCGTCCAGCGCATCGGCGCGCATCGCGCGGTTGCTCAGCGTCTCGGCCGCCGCCTGCAGCGCCTTCAGGATGGGCACGCCGGCACCGGCCAGCAGAGCCAGCGTGTTGCCGAAGCGCGCCGCGTTGTAGCCCCGCGCCAGCTTGCCGAACAGCGGCAGGCGCAGCAGCGCGGCATCGCTGCGCAAACGGAAAGCCTCGCCGCGCCGGGCCCAGATGAAGGCCGCCACCGCGCCGCCACCGGCCAGCAGCAGCAGCCAGCCCCAGCTGCGGAGGAAGGCGCTCAGCGCCAGCATGCCCACCGTCAGCGCCGGCAGCGCGCGCCGGCCGCTGGCAAAGGTGTTGGCGATCTGCGGCACCACCCAGGTCATCAGCACGATGACGATGACGAAGGCCACCGCGCTGACGATCGCCGGGTACAGCATCGCGCCCGTGACCTTGGTGCGCAGCGCGTGCTGCTGCTCCAGATCGTCGGCCAGCTTCTCGAGCACCGGGCCGAGCGCGCCGCTGCTTTCGCCGGCAGCCACCACCGCGCGGTAGACCTCGTCGAACTCGCGCGGCGCCGTGGCCAGTGCGCGGGCGAAGGGGCTGCCGGCGTTGACCTCGCTCTTCAGATGCGCCACCAGCTCGCGCTGGCGGTCGTTGTCGCTCTCGTCGGCCAGCGCGGTGAGCGCACGCTCCAGCGGCAGGCCGCTGCTCACCAGGCCCGCCAGCTGGCGCGTCCACACCGCGCGCGAGGTGGCGCTGAACACGCGCCGCGTGAAGCGCGCGGCGCTGCCGTCGCTGCCGCCACCGCTGCCCACGGGCGTGACGGCCAACGGCACCAGCGCACGCGCACGCAGCTGCTGCCGCGCGGCCTTGGCGTTGTCGGCCTCCAGCAAACCGGTGGCGGCCTTGCCGTCGGCGTTGAGTGCTTCGAAGCGGTAGGCGGGCATCGCCGGCTCAATCCCGCGTGACGCGGATCACTTCTTCGAGCGACGTGAGCCCGGCGCTCACCAGCCGCTCGCCGTCTTCGCGCATCGAGCGCAGGCCGCCCTTCTGCGCCGCGGCGTGCATCTCGCTTTCGGGCGCGCGGCTGTGCACCAGCTCGCGGATGGCGTCGTTGGCCACCATCAGCTCGTACACGCCAGTCCGGCCCTTGTAGCCGGTGCCGCTGCAGGCCGGGCAACCCACCGGGTGCCAGTGGCCGTGCTCGTCTTGCCGCTTGCAGGCCGGGCACAGCTTGCGCACCAGGCGCTGCGCCAGCGTGCCCAGCAGGCTGCTCGACAGCAGGTAGGGCTCCACGCCCATGTCCACCAGCCGCGTCACCGAGCTGACGGCGTCGTTGGTGTGCACGGTGGCCAGCACCAGGTGGCCGGTGAGGCTGGCCTGGATGGCGATCTGCGCGGTCTCGAAGTCGCGGATCTCGCCGATCATGATGACGTCGGGGTCCTGGCGCAGGATGGCGCGCAGGGCTTTGCCGAAGGTGAGGTCGATCTTCGGGTTCACCTGCGTCTGGCCGATGCCGGGCAGCTCGTACTCCACCGGGTCTTCGACCGTCAGCACGTTCGTGGTGGCGGTGTCCACGCGCCCGAGGCTGGCGTACAGCGTCGTCGTCTTGCCGCTGCCGGTGGGGCCGGTGACGAGCACGATGCCGTGCGGCTGCTGGATCAGCCGCGCAAAGGCCGCGAGCACCTCGCCGTCCATCCCCAGGCCCTCGAGCGTGAAGCGGCTCTCGGTCTTGTCGAGCAGACGCAGAACGGCGCGCTCGCCGTGCGAGCTGGGCAGCGTGCTCACGCGCACGTCGATGGCACGGCCGCCGATGCGCAGGCTGATGCGGCCGTCCTGCGGCAGCCGCTTCTCGGCGATGTCGAGCTCGGCCATGATCTTCAGGCGCGAGATCAGCGCCGCGTGCAGCGCCTTGTTGGGCTGCACCACCTCGCGCAGCGTGCCGTCGACGCGGAAGCGCACGCTGCTGCTGCGTTCGTAAGGCTCGATGTGGATGTCGGACGCGCCGTCTTTCGCGGCCTGCGTCAGCAGCGCATTGAGCATGCGGATGATGGGCGCGTCGTCGGCGGCCTCGAGCAGGTCTTCCACCGCGGGCAGGTCCTGCATCATGCGGCTGAGGTCGACACCGCTCTCGACCTCGCCGATGACGGCCGCCGCGCTGCTTTCGCCACCGGCATACACCGCGGCGATGCGCTGCACCAGCGTGGCCGCCGGCTCGCGCTCCAGGCGCTTCACATCGAACAACCGCGTCACCTCGGCCAGCGCCGGCAGCGGCGTGGTCTCGGCGGCCCACAGCGCGAGCTGCGTGCCGTCGTCCTCGAGCAGCAGCGTGTGGGCCTTGGCGTAGGCGTAGGGCAGCGGGTGGCGGGCCATGGCGCGGCGCTCGTGCCTCAGGGTGCTGTGTCGGCGCGCGGCGCGGGCGGCGGCGACAGCGGTGCGGGCGGCGGCGGCGTGGCCGGCGCCGAGCCGCCGCCCGGGCTTGTCGGCAGGGCCGGCAGCACCGGCGACTCGTTGATCGGCATCACGAAGCTCGGCGCGGGCTGCGCGCGCTGCTGCTGGGCGCGGATCTGGTCGTAGCGGTCCAGGCTCAGGCGGCTGGCGCTGTCGGCATCGCGCACGACCACCGGGCGCAGGAACACCATCAGGTTGGTGCGCCGGCGTTCGCGGCTCTCGCTGCGGAACAGACCGCCGAGCAGCGGCAGGTCGCCGAGCAGCGGCACCTTGCTGCGTGTGGTGACGAAGCGGTCTTCGATGAGGCCGCCGAGCACGAGGATGGCGCCGTCGTCCACCACCACCGTGTTCTCGATCGAGCGCTTGGTGGTGCTGGGGCCGGCGTTGGTGGTGCCGGCCGCGGTGGTTTCCTTGACGCTGCTCTGCTCCTGGAAGATCTGCATGCGCACCGCGCCGCCCTCGCCGATCTGCGGCTTGATGCGCAGCGTGATGCCGACGTCCTTGCGCTCGATGGTCTGGAACGGGTTGGTCGTGCCGCCACCACCGCCGGTGCCGGTGAACTGCCCGGTGATGAAGGGCACGTTCTCGCCGACGACGATCTTGGCCTCTTCGTTGTCGAGCGTGATCAGGTTTGGCGTGCTGACGATGTTGGTCTCGGACTGCGACTGCAGCAGCCGCGCCACCGCCGCCAGCGAGGTGACGCCGTTGATGACGCTCAAGAGGCCCAGGTTCATGCCCTGGCCGAGGTTCACCTGGCCCTGCGCCGCCGAGGTGTTGATGTCGATGATGCTCGGCCGCCCGGCGCCCGCGAAGTTGGTGCCGGCGACGACGCCGAAACGGTCGCCGCTCTTGCCGAGCAAGCCCTGCCACTGGAAACCGAAGTCGGCGCTGTCACTGGGTGCGACCTCGACGATCATGCTCTCGATGTAGACCTGCGCGCGGCGCGTGTCGAGCTGGTCGATCAGCGCGCGCACCTGTCGGTACAGCGGCTCGGGCGCGGTGATGATCAGGCTGTTGGTGGCCGGGTCGGCCTGCACGAAGCCGCCGGTGCTGGGCTGCGCCGCACCCGACAGCGGTGCCGCGGCCTGCGGCGAGATGCCGGCCTGGTTGGGCGCGTTCGCGGCCACCGCCGCCGCCGGCTGGTTCGGTGAGCCGCCTCCACTACCCCCGCCGCTGCCGCCGGCAAAGGCGGCGCGGATGACCGTCGCCAGCCGCGTCGCGTCGGCGTTTTTCAGGTGCACCACGTACAGGCCGCCGGTGTCGCCACCACCGGCGCCGGGCCGGTCGAGCCGGGCGATGGTGGCGCGCAAGGTGGCCAGCCGCGCCGGGTTGGCAGCGCGGATGATCAGCGCGTTGGCGCGCGAATCGGCCACCACCGTCACCGCGCCGCCGCCGCCGGGCACGCCCGGCACGCCCGTCACGGCACCGTCGGCCAGGCGCTGCACCAGCGGGGCCAGGTCGGCGGCCACCGCGTGCTGCAGCGGCACGATCTCGATGTCGGTGCCGCTGGGCTGGTCGAGCGCGGCGACGATCTGCGCCAGGCGCCGCAGGTTGTCGGCGTAGTCGGTGATGACCAGCGAGTTGCTGCCCGGCGCGGCGTTGATGGTGTTGTTGGCGCTGATCAGCGGCCGCAGCACCGCCACCAGGTTGTTGGGGTTTTCGTAGCGCAGCGGGAAGATCTGCGTGATGACCTGGTCGCCGCGCAGCGGCGGCTCGCCCACGCTCACGGTGCCGGCCTGCAGCTTGGCATCGGCCTCGGGCACCACCTTCAGCAGGCCGCCGCTCTCCACCACCGAAAAGCCCAGCCCGCGCAGCGCAGAGACGTAGCTGCTGTAGGCGTCGCGGATGCTCTGAGGCTGTTCGCTGTAGACGGTGATCGTGCCCTTCACGCGCGGGTCGACGACGATGTTGCGTTCGATCATGGCCGCGAAGGCGCGGCTTACGGCCTCGATGTCGGCGTTGACGAAGTTCACCGTCACCGGCGCGCGCGAACGCGGGTTGATCGTCTGCGCGTGCAGCGGCAGGGCCGCCGGTGGCAGCGCCAGCACGGCGGCCAGCAGCGCGGCGATCAGGCGCTGCGTGGCGTGTCCGGTCTGGACGCCCGCCTTGGCAAGGAAAGGCAGTCGCTTCATGGTCATCCGATCGAGATGAGGCTCAGCGCGCCTTCGCGGCGGCCGATGATGTTCAGCAGGTTGGCCAGCGCCGCCTCGGCGCCGGGCGCCGCGCTGGCCTGGCCGCGGAAGCGCAGCGTCGGCGCCCACTCGCCCTGGCCGGCCAGCTGCAGCGCGCCTTGCTCGGTGCTCAGCTTCAGGGTGGCGCCGCCGTCGTCGCGCGCCTGCACGCTCAGGCGGTAGTCGCCCAGCGAGGGCAGCGTGGTCAGGCGGCTGCCGGCGCCGCGCAACGCCAAGTCGATGCGGCCGCTGAAGCGCCAGCGGCCTTGCGTCGATTCGGCCGTGAAGCCGGGGCTGGCCAGCGCCATCGTGCCGCGCGGGGCCAGGGTGTTCCAGGGCGTGCCCAGGCCGGAGAGCCAGTCCATCGGCCACTGGCCGAGCTCGGCCGCCGGATTGGCGTGTGCCGGAAGCTCGATGCGCAATCGGCCGAAGCCGGGGCTCACGCGCAGCGTCAGCGGCTGCACGGTGCAGCAGTCCTGGCGCAGCCGCAGCGCCAACGTCGCGCCATTGAGGCCCAGGCTCCAGTGCAGCCGGCCCGGCAGTGCCGACGCATCGCGGCTGCCGGGCCCGCCCGTCAGCACCAGCACCGCGCTGCCCTGCCACACGGTGCCGCGGGCATCGGCCAGCAACAGCCGTTCGCCGCTGCCGCGTGTGACGGCGCCGGCCAGCCAGGCCGCCGGCGGCAGCGCCACGAGGGCCACAAGGCCGCCGATCGCAGCGCCGATGAAGGCGTGGCGCAGCTTCATCGCGGCGCGCCCTCGAGCACCAGCTCGAGCGAGCCGTCGAAGCCTTCGCCACTGCGCTGCAGCGCCGCCGCCACCGGCCGCGCCCGCGCGCCGGCGCGAGCCTCGGCCATCCAGTCGCGCAGCGCGCTCGGCGCGATGCCGGTGAAGCGCACGACGACCCGGTCGCCCTGCAGCGAGAACTGCGCCTGCGGACCGAGGCGCTCGGTGGCGGCCTTGAGCGCCGCCTGCGCCTGTTCGGGCGGCACGGGCGCCGTGCCCCGCAGCGCCTGCGCCTCGTCGGCCAGGCGTTGCATGGACTGCAGCTCGGCCTCGAGGCGGTCGATCTGCGCCGGCGCCCGCTGCAGCGTGCGCCAGGCCGGCTGCACCGCCAACAGCCACAGCAGCGCCAGGCCCACGATCACGGCCGCGGCAGCCACCAGCCGGCGCTCGCGCGGGGCCAGGCCGCGCCACGCCTGCGCGGCGCGGCTCTGCCACTCGGCCAGGG
>JBIJAP010000112.1:0-9304 GCA_044345715.1 Rubrivivax sp. | reverse complement strand
AGCGGCTCTGCTTCCGGGCCGGCGCCTCGGGACTGTCACCCGCTGGCTACGGTGACCGAGCTCAGTCGCTCGGCATGAAGATCCACAGCAGCACATAGGCCACGATGCCAAAGCCGCCGAGCAGGAGCAGCGCCACGAAGAGCAGGCGCATCAGCCAGGCCTCCAGGCCGACGAAACGGGCCATGCCGGCGCACACGCCGCCCAGCCAACGTTCCTGGCGGCTGCGGCGCATCAGGCGTGTGCCCGGGTTGGGGGTCGGCGCACAGCCCTCGATCACGCGCGCCTTGGCGCGCTGGTATTCGTCGTCGCTGAGCTTGCCGCTACCGTGCAGGGCGGCCAGGCGGTCCAGTTCGTTGGCAATCATGGCTAGTTCCTGCCGAAAGGGAAGGGGCGTCAGCTTTGCGGCTGCAGCGTGTACTCGAGTCGGCCCGAGCCCTTCTGGCCTGCGCCCGAGGTGCTGTTGGTGCTGATGCGCTGCGTCGCCACTAGGCGCTCACCGATCACGGCGAAGACTTGCTCCTCGGTGTTCTCGAATTCGAAGTTGATGACGACGAAGGCACTGCCTTCCACGCGCTGACGGTTGCGACTGGCCAGCGGCACGCCATCGGGCCCCAGCCACACCTCCAGGGTGGATTCGTTTTTCTTGACGTACTTGTCCTTCTTGGCCTGGGGCAAGTCGAACACCAGCACGCGGGCCGGGCGGCCCTGCCAGGGCTCTTTGCGCTCGGCCATGAACACGGCCTTGGCAAGGTCGCGCTGAAGGCTCTCGGCTGCGCGCGAAAGCTCGCTTAGGTCGCTGAAGCTCAAAGCTCGCAGCCCGGTGGCGGTGGGCGCCGGGGCCTTGGGGTTGGCGGCGCGTGCTGCGTCCTCCTGCGCGGCCCTGCTCAGCGCCGCCTGCGGGAAGCTCATGCGCAGGCCCTGTGGGCCGTCTTCCAGTTGCACCGTGGCCAGGCCGGTGCTGGCTTCACCATCGTCGCCGTCGGGGTTGCGGCTCTCACTCTTGAGCTGCACCGCGGCCTTCAGCGGCGTGTGCCCGGCCAGGCGAGCGAGGGTGTCGCGCAGTTCCTGCAGCGGATTGGCGCGCAGCGGCATGGCCAGCAGCAGTGCGCTGGCGAAGACAAGGGCGGTCTTGAGCATGGCCTGCATTGTGCGAAGCGCCGCAGCGCAGGGCCCGCGTCATGCGACCGTTTGCACTCTGGGGGGACGAATTGCGTGTTTCAGGGAGCAGCCGGCAAGGCGGCGCGGCGCTGGCTCACGGCCAGCCACACCAGTGCTGCGCCCAGCAGGCCCAAGGGCGCCAGCGAGCCCAGGTTCAGCCAGGTCCAGCCCTGCGTGGTGATGAGCGCGCCGGAGCTGATCGAGCTCAGCGCCATGGTCCAGAACACGCAGGTGTCCATGAAGCCCTGCGCGCGCGTCTTCTCCTCCGGCCGGTAGGTCTGCGTGAGCAGCGTGCTGCCGCCGGTGTAGAGGAAGTTCCAGCCGACGCCCAGGGCGGCCAGCGCGATGAGGAACTGCATCAGGTCCACACCCGACAGCGCCACCGCCACGCACACGATGTTCAGCGCCAGCCCTACGGCCATCACCGGTAGGGCACCGAATCGCTTGATGAGGCTGCCGGTGAAGAAGCTGGGCACGAACATGCCCAGCACGTGCCACTCCAGCACCAGCGCCGCGCTCTCGAAAGGGTGCTTGCACTGCTGCATGGCAATCGGCGTGGCGGCCATCAGCAGGTTCATCACGCCATAGCCCAGTGCCGCGGCCATGATCGCCACCACGAAGGCCGGCTGCCGTGCCAGCTCGGCCAGCGGCCGGCCCGCCGGCGCACCGGGCGGCGACGGCACGTGCGCCGGGAAGCGGATGAAGCTCATCACCAGCAGGCCCAGCAGCGCCACGCCCACCAGCGCCAGGTAGGCGCCGGCGAAGGGCACGACGAACCAGCCGCGCGTGGCGCTGGCCAGGTTGGGGCCGATGAAGGCCCCCGCCACGCCACCGGCCAGCACCCAGGACAGCGCGCGCTCGCGGAAGGCCGGCGCCACCAGCTCGGCGCCGGCAAAGCGGTACAGGGCACCGTTGGCGCTGTAGAAGCCCGCAATCACCGTGGCCGCCACCAGCAGCCAGAAGCTGCCGAGCGCCACCGCCACCGCACACAGCGCCGCCGAGCCGGCGGCCACCACGAGGCCGATCTGGAAGCTGCGCTGGCGCCCCAACCGCTGCTGCAGCCGCGACACCGGCATGGCCGACAGCGCCGCGCCCACGACATAACCCGTAACGGGCAGCGTCGCCATCCAACCCCAGGGCGCCAGTTGCAACCCCACCAGGCCGTTGATGGCGATGAAGGTGACGTTGTTGGTGAGGAACAGAGCCTGGCAGAAGGCCAGCAGCAGCAGGTTGCGGTTCACGCCGTCAGTCGGGGTTCGGAGTGCGCGGATGATGGCAGCAGGCGGCGACCGCCGGTCGACCCCAGCGCTGCTTATGATGGAGCGCCCCGCGCAGGGGCATTCCGCCCACCCGCCCACCGCAGAAGGAGTCGACGCATGGCCCTCATGGACTTCATCAAGAAGCAGTTCATCGACGTCATCGAGTGGGTCGAGGACGGCGACGGCACGCTGGCCTGGCGCTACCCGATCGCGGACCGCGAGATCCAGTACGGCGGCTCGCTGACGGTGCGCGATTCGCAGATGGCGGTGTTCGTCAACGAGGGCAAGGTGGCCGACGTCTTCGGACCCGGCATGCACCGCCTGACGACGCAGACACTGCCGGTGCTGACCTACCTGAAGAACTGGGACAAGCTGTTCCAGAGTCCGTTCAAGAGCGACGTGTACTTCTTCAGCACGCGACAGCAGCTCGACCAGCGCTGGGGCACGACGCAGCCGGTGTCGATCCGCGACAAGGACTTCGGCGCCGTGCGTTTGCGCGCCTTCGGCAACTACGGCTACCGCGTCGCCGACCCGCACATGTTCCACACCGAGGTCTCGGGCACGCGCGACCGTTACACCGTAGCCGACCTCGACGGCCAGCTTCGCGCGCTCGTGCTGCAGCACATCAGCGACGCGGTGGCCTCCTCGGGCATCCCGTTCCTGGACCTGGCGGCCAACCAGGTGGAGTTCGCCAAGCAGCTGCGCGAGGCCGTGGCGCCCGACTTCACCCGCCTCGGGCTGGCGCTGGAGACAGTGACGGTGCAGAACGTCTCGCTGCCCGAGGAACTGCAGAAGGTGCTTGACCAGCGCATCGGCATGGGCATGGTCGGCCAGGACATGGGCCGCTTCATGCAGTACCAGACGGCGCAGGCCATCCCCAAGATGGCCGAGGGCGCCGCGGGAGCGGGCGGCGGGGGCGGCAGCGTCGTCGGCGACGCGATGGGGCTGGGTGCCGGCGTGGCGATGGGCCAGGTGCTGGCGCAGAGCCTGGCGCAGGGCCTGCAGGGCGCCACGGCGGCCGGTGCCCCGGCGGCGGCAGCGCCGCTGCGGCCCGACGACATCCTGGCCACCCTTGAGAAACTGGGCGAGCTCAAGGCCAAGGGCATCCTCACCGACGAGGAGTTCGCGGCCAAGAAGGCCGAACTGCTGAAGAAGCTGGCGTAACGGCCCGGCCCGCCGCCGCTTGAACACCCCCGCGACGCCGCAACGGCGCTGGCGCGCCGCCTGCCCGAACTGCGGCGCGCCGGTCGAGTTCGCCTCGGCGGCGTCGCCGGTGGCGGTTTGCGGCTTCTGCCGCAGCACGCTGGCGCGCGACGGCGAGGCGCTGCGCCGCATCGGTGCATCGGCCGAGCTGTTCGACGACCACTCCCCGCTGCAGCTCGGCGCGGCCGGCCGTTGGCAGGGCGTGGCCTTCACGGTGCTGGGGCGGCTGCAGCTGGCCTACGAGGGCGGGCGCTGGAACGAGTGGCACGTGCTGTTCGACGGCGGCCGCAGCGCATGGCTGGCCGAGGACAACGGCCGCTACGTGATGGCGATGCCGCAGCGGGCCGCGCCGCCGGCGCTGCCCGCGCGCGAGCTGCTGCGGCCCGGCGCCGCGCTGGCGCTGGATGGCCGCGACTGGCGCGTGGCCGCGGTGGTGGCGGCGCGCATCGAGGCCGCGCAGGGCGAGCTGCCCAGCGTGCCGCGCCTGGGCGAGCCAGTGCAGGTGGTGGAGCTGCGCAGCACCGGCGGCGAGGTCGGCTCGCTGGAGTTCGGCGCCTCGGGCCCGCCGGCCTGGACCATCGGCCGCGCAGCCGCGCTCGCCGACCTGACCCTGACCGGGCTGCGCGAGGCGGTCGATGCCGAGCTGGCGTCGCGCACGCTGGAGTGCCCCTCGTGCGGCGCTTCACTGGAGATCAAGCTCGCCAGCACGCGCTCCATCGCCTGCCACCAGTGCCACGCCGTGGTGGATGTGTCCAAGGGCCTGGGCGCCGAGCTCACCCACCACGAGCAGCAGGCCGGCGCCGCCGAGGGAGGCGGCCCGCAGATCTCGCTGGGCGCCACCGGGCGGCTGGACCTCGGCGAGGGGCCGCAGAACTGGCAGGTGGTGGGCTACCAGGTGCGCCGCACCGAGCCCGCGCCCGGGGGCGACGACGAGGACGAGTACGACGAGGTCTACTTCTGGCGCGAGTACCTGCTGTACTCGCGCGCCGTGGGCTTCGCGTTCCTGGTGGATGCGGCGGACGGCTGGAGCTGGGCGGTGCCCGTGACCGGCGTGCCGCGCATGCGCGGCGAGCAGGCGCAGTGGCAGGGCCGCAGCTACCGGCAGACCGAGGCCTACGCCTCGCGCACGACCTGGGTGCTGGGCGAGTTCTACTGGCGCGTGCGCCTGGAGGATCGCACCCGGCACGTCGACTACCGGGCCGGCCCGCGCCGCCTCAACCGCGAGCAGACGACCGACGAGGTGACGTGGTCGGAAGGCGACAGCCTGGATGCGTCGACGCTGGCCCGCGCGTTCTCGCTGCCCGCCGCCGCGCAGGCGGCGCTGCGGCCCGCCGTGCCGGCATTCAAGGCCGATGCCGGCAGCGGCGCCCTGTTCGTGCGCATCGCGGTGGGCCTGCTGGTGCTGTTCATCGTGGTGGCGGCGGTGCGGCAGTGCTCACGCGACGATTGCGCCGAGGTGCGTGCCACCTTCGGCCCCGAAAGCCGCGAGGCCCAGCAGTGCCGCGAGCGCGGGCGCTATGCCCACTCCAATTCGGGCGGCTCCTACGGCGGCTCGAGCGGCGGCGGGGGTGGCCACAAGTGAACGGGTGCAACACAAGGAGGTCGTGATGATGGGTATCGAGTGGCTGAGGCCGGGCGTGTTCTTCGGGTCGATCATGTTTGCGCTGATCGGCGTCGTGATCTTCTGGATCTGCTTCGTCATCATCGACAAGCTCACGCCCTACGACCTGTGGGCCGAGATCGTCGAGAAGAAGAACATGGCGCTGGCCATCGTCGTGGCGGCCATGTGCATTGCCATCGGGCTGATCGTGTCAGCGGCGGTGCACGGCTGAGCGCGTGAGCGAACTGCCCGCGGCCGCCGGCACCGGGCCGCCGGAGCCCGGCGCGGCGCGCCCGGCCGAGGTGGCGCTGCTGGCGTCGGTGTTCGTGGTGGCGGCCTGCGGGCTGCTGTACGAGCTGGTGGCCGCGGCGCTGGCAAGCTGGCTGCTCGGCGACTCGGTGCTGCAGTTCAGCACCATCATCGGCGCGTACCTGTTCGCCATGGGCATCGGCTCGTACCTGAGCCGGTTCGTCGAGCGCGCCCTCATGGCCACGTTCCTGCGAGTGGAGCTGCTGGTGGGCGTGATCGGCGGCACGCTGCCGGCGCTGCTGTTCGTGATGCACAACGTGCTGGAGGTTACGCCGGCCACCAGCGGGCCGTTCCGGCTGCTGCTTTACGCGCTGGTGCTGCTGGTGGGCACGCTGGTGGGGCTGGAGATCCCGCTGGTGATGCGCATCCTGAAGGCGCAGTTCCGCCAACGCTGGCAGCTCTCGCAGCTGGTGTCGCAGGTGCTCACCTTCGACTACCTGGGCGCGCTGGCGGTGGCGGTGGCCTTCCCGCTGGTGCTGCTGCCGCAGCTCGGCGCCATCCGCACGGGCACGGTGTTCGGGCTGCTGAACGTGGCGGTGGCGGCCTGGGCGATGTGGCTGTTCCGCCGGCAGCTGGTGCACCTGCGCGGCCACGTGCTGGCCTGCGCGGCTGCGGCGGGCACGTTGCTGTCGGTGGCGCTGGGCGCCGACCGGCTCACCAGCTGGGCCGAGGCCCGCTTCTACGGCGAGCGCATCGTGCACGCCGCCAGCAGCCCGTACCAGCGCATCGTCGTCACCGCCGGCCCCAGCGGGCAGCTGCGCCTGTTCCTGAACGGCAACCTGCAGTTCGACAGCCGCGACGAGCACCGATACCACGAAGCGCTGGTGCACCCGGCGATGGCCGCGCATGGCGCGCCGCGCCGCGTGGCCATCCTCGGCGGCGGCGACGGCCTGGCGCTGCGCGAGGTGCTGCGCTACCCCAGCGTGGAGCAGGTGTGGCTGGTGGACCTGGACGCCGCGATCACGCAGCTGTTCGCGCGCGAGCCGCGGCTGCGCGCGCTCAACGCGCAGGCCTTCGACTCGCCACGGGTGCGCGTGGTCAACACCGACGCCTTCACCTGGCTGGAGAGCCACGACGAGGTGTTCGACGTCGTCATCGTCGACTTCCCCGACCCAAGCAACTTCTCGCTGGGCAAGCTCTACACCACCAGCTTCTACGCGCTGCTGGAGCAGCGGCTCGCGGCCTCGGGCTACGCCGTCGTCCAGGCCACCTCGCCGCTGGTGGCGCGGCGCAGCTTCTGGACGGTGGTGGCCACGCTGGAGGCCGTGGGCCTGGGCACGACGCCCTACCACGCCTACGTGCCGAGCTTCGGCGAGTGGGGCTTCGTCGTCGCCTCGCGCCGGCCCTGGCGACTGCCCGAGCAACTGCCCGAGGGCCTGCGCTTCGTCACGCGCGAGGGGCTGCCGGCAATGCTGCACTTCCCGCCCGACATGGCCCGCGTGCCGGCCCAGCCCAACCGCATCACCGAGCAGTCGCTGGTGCACATCTTCGAGCAGGAATGGGGCAAGGCGCTGCGCTAGGGCGCGGGTGGTCGCGACGCGCCTGGCTGGGCGCGGCGGCGCTCGGGGCCGCCGGCTGCGAGCCGGGGCCGGGTACGGCGGTCTCACCGGGCGAGCTCGCCGGCGGCTGGATCGGCGCGGCGATGGAGCGTGGTCATTCGCTGCAGGGCGCCGCCACGGGCGGCCCATCGGCCGCGGGCGCCGAAGCGCCGCTGCGCCGCTGCGCCGTGGCGGTGCTGGGTGCCGGTGTCGCCGGGCTGGCGGCGGCGCGGGCGCTGCGCCGGGCTGGCGTGGACGACCTGCGCGTCTTCGAGCTCGAAGACACGGCCGGCGGAAACGCGCGCAGCCACACGATGGCGGGCCTGGCCTGCCCGCTGGGCGCGCACTACCTGCCGGTGCCGCCGCCGCAGGCGCGCGCGGTGTCGGAGTTCCTGCACGAGGCAGGACTGCTGCGCACGGTGGCCGGACGCACCTTGCCCGACGAGCGGTACCTGTGCCACGCGCTGCAGGAGCGGCTGTGGACGGGGCAGGAGTGGGTCGAGGGCCTGCTGCCGCCGACGCCCGCTGGTTCCGCCACCGACGCCGCCTACCGCCGCTTCTCGCAACGTCTGGCCGAGGTCGCGCGCGAGGCGCGCTTCGCGGTGCCGGCCGACGCCGCGCCGTGGTCGGCGGCGCTGCAGGCGCTGGACGGCGAGAGCTTCGCGCTGTGGCTGGCCCGCGAGCGGCTGAACGACGCCGCGCTGCTCGGCTACCTCGACTACGCCTGTCGGGACGACTACGGCGCGGGCCTGGAGGCCGTCTCGGCCTGGGCCGGGCTGCACTACTTCGCCAGCCGGCACGGCTTCGGCGCCGGCGGCGGCGAAGGCCACAACGGCGTGTTCACCTGGCCCGAGGGCAACGCCTGGCTAACGCGGCGGCTGGCCGCGCCGCTGGGCGAGCGGCTGCACACCGGCTGCCTGGTGCGGCGGGTGCAGCCGTCTCGCCACGGCGTGGCGTTGGAGGTGCACGACGCCACCGGCACGGCCCAGCGCTGGCTGGCGCGCGAGGTGGTGGTAGCGCTGCCGCTGCACGTGGCCGCGCGCATCGTCGAGGCGGCCCCCGCAGCGCTGGCGGCGGCTGCGGCAGCCGTCGACCACGCCCCGTGGCTGGTGGCCAACCTGCTGCTGCGCGAGCCGCCAGTCGACCGCGTGGGCGCGCGCCCTGCATGGGACAACGTGTTCCAGGTGGCGGCCGGGCCAGACGGCCGGCTGCCTGCGCCGGAATCGCCCTCGCGCCTGGCCCTGGGCTACGTGGATGCCGGCCACCAGGGCCTGCGGGCGCAGGCAGGCCCGGTGGTGTTGACGGCCTACTGGGCCTTCGGGCAGGCCTCGCGTGCGGGCACGGCCGCCTGGCGGCGGCGCCTGCGCGACGAGCCCTGGACGACCTGGGCCGAGCGCGTGGTGGGCCACCTTGCGCAGGTGCATCCCGACCTGCCCGGCCGGCTGCTGCGCGTGGACCTGATGCGCTACGGGCACGCCATGGCCGTGCCGGCGCCCGGCGTGCGCGGCCACCCGGCGCTGCGCGCGCTGCGCGGCGCCGCACAGCCCGGCGGCCCGGCCGTGGCCGGCCCCGCCGGCAGCGAGCGGCTGCACCTGGCGCACGCCGACCTGGCGGGCTACTCGGTGTTCGAGGAGGCTTTCACGCTGGGGGATGCGGCCGGCCGGCGGGCGGCGGCACGGCTGGGCTGTTGCGCGTCAGGCTCTGCCTGAGCACCTGCGCGGCGCCGAAGGGCGCCACCACCGCCTGGAGCAGCTGCTCGGCGCGGGCGGTGTTGTCGGCGCTGGCGTTGCAGACGAAGGCGTCCACCGTGACCGTGCCGTGCTCGGGCCAGGTGTGCACGGCCAGGTGCGACTCGGCCAGCAGCACCGCGCCGGTCACGCCGCCGGGCGCCGGGAATCGGTGGAACAGCTCGCCCACGGCCTGCAGACCGGCCTCGCGCACCGCGCGCACACACAGCTCGCGCAAGGCCCCGGTGTCGCGCATGGCCGGCAGGTCGGCGGGGCAGCCGTGCAGATCGGCGGTCAGGTGGACGGCGTTCATCGCCGCATTATCGAAGCGGCCCCGAGCGGCCTTATTGGCGGGTCATCGCCGGATGACGGCGCTGAGCAGGTCCAGGGCCAGCTCCGTCAGGTCCCAGGTCCGCTCCAGGCTGCTCTGCGCCCGCTCGCCGCCGGGGCGGGCCTCGTCGGTGTGGCGTTCGTGGTGAGCCGGGCGGCGGGCGCGCTCGCCGGGCGCGC
>JBIJAP010000111.1:0-9318 GCA_044345715.1 Rubrivivax sp. | reverse complement strand
CCCGAAATCGATCTTGGCATCCGTACACTTTGGCATCGGCAGTCCTCTGTTGGCATAGGCGGTCAGATACCCATGACAACGCGCCACGGCACGAGGCTGCCGACCTGATGATGATGAAATTTCCGGGTTAGCTCGGCTGGCCAGCGCCCACTGCGGATTCGAGATCGCCGTCCGGCGATTCGAGGATGTCGATGAAGTTGAAGTGTTCGACGGCATCTGGTGCTGCGCCAGCCTGCTGCACGTTCCGCTCGTCGCCATGTCTGCGACCCTCGACCGACTCTGGCGCGCGCTGCGCCCTGGCGGGACGTTGTACGTCAGCTTCAAGCACGGGAGCGGCGAGCGCGTTCACGGCGGGCGCCGGTTCACCGATGCCGACGAGGCCACGCTGCGCCAGTGGTTCAGCCAGTGGGCCGATATCAGCCGGCTCGACGTGTGGCTCACACACGACCAGCGACCCGATCGAACCGAACGCTGGACCAACGCGATGGCATCCCGCAAGCCCATGCCGAGCCAACGACTGGTGACCGGTGGTGCCGACCACTTCTTGCCCCACTTGTCCGAATCGTTCACCTGGGCCACGCAGGCCGACCTGGCCGTCGCCTTCATCAAGACGACGGGTCTACGGCTGCTGCTGCCGGACTTGGAGTCGATGGTCGATGCAGGTGTGCCCCAGCGAGTGCGCGTGCTCACCAGTGACTACCTTGACATCACCGACCCGGAGGCCCTGCGCTTGCTGCTTCTGTTGCAGGAGCGCGGCGCAGAAGTGCGCGTCTACACCACGCAGGAAGGCAGCTTTCACCTCAAGGCCTACATCTTCGCCAAGCTGGACGGGCAGTCGCTCGCGACGGGAACTGCTTTCATCGGCTCGAGCAACATCAGTCGGCAGGCGCTCCAGGACGGGCTTGAGTGGAACTACCGAGTCGTGTACCCCGGTGACTCCGGCTTTCTCGAAGCTCGCCAGCGCTTCGAAGAGCTGTTCGCGCATTCGAAGACGGTGACGCTGTCCGATGCATGGATCGAGGCGTACGAACAGCGGCGGGTCCCGCCCTCGCGGTCGATCGCACCCGGCAGCCACGAGCAAGAGGCACCGCCCGAGCCCACGAAGATCCAGCACGAAGCCCTGGCGGCGCTGACGGCCAGCCGCGAAGGCGGATACCGACGCGGCCTGGTGGTGCTGGCCACCGGTCTGGGCAAGACCTGGCTGGCCGCCTTCGACGCCGTGCGCATGGGTGCCCGACGCATCCTGTTCGTCGCGCACCGAGAAGAGATCCTTGGCCAGGCCGCGGCCACCTTCGTGCGCATCCTGCCGCGCAAGCGCGTGGGCTACTACACCGGCCGCAGCCGCGATGCCGACGTCGACGTGTTGTGCGCCTCGGTGCAGACGCTGGCGAAGGCCGAACATCTGGAGCGCTTCGCGCCGCAGCACTTCGACTATGTCGTCGTCGACGAATTCCACCATGCGGCCGCCGGCACCTACCGGCGGCTGCTGACCCACTTCGCGCCCTCGTTCCTGCTGGGGCTGACGGCGACGCCAGACCGCACCGACCAGTCCGACATCCTTTCGCTGTGCGACGACAACCTCGTCTACAGCTGCCACCTGTTCGCCGGCATCCAGGCCGGGCTGCTGGCGCCCTTCCACTACCACGGCATCCAGGACGAGTCGGTCGACTACCGAGAGGTGCCCTGGCGCAACGGCCGGTTCGACCCCAAGCAGCTGTCCAACAAGCTGGCCACGCTGGCCCGCGCGCGCCATGCCTTGCGCGAATGGCGCGCCAAGGCGCAGCAGCGCACGCTGGCGTTCTGCGTCTCGACGCGCCACGCCGACTACATGGCCGAGCAGTTCACCCGCGCTGGCGTGTCCGCCGCAGCGGTCTACGCGGGCTCCAGCCTTGGCCGCGCGCAAGCGTTGGAGAAGCTGCACGCCGGTACGCTGCAAGTGGTGTTCTCGGTCGACCTGTTCAACGAGGGCGTCGACCTGCCCAGTATCGACACGGTGATGATGCTGAGACCCACCGAGTCGAAAATCCTGTTCCTGCAGCAACTGGGCCGCGGCCTTCGGCGCAGCGAAGGCAAGCAGCACTTGGTGGTACTGGACTTCATCGGCAACCACCACAGCTTTCTGCAGAAGCCACAGGCGCTCTTCGGCGTGGGCTCCAGCTACCAGGCGCTGGCGGCGTTTGCGCGCAAGGCGGAGCGGCATGCGCTGGACTTGCCCGCCGGTTGCTACGTCAACTACGACCTGGCGATCATCGACTTCCTGAAGTCGCTGGACAGCACCGGGCCGCAGAAGGACTACGAAGCTTTGCGTGACGTGCTCGGCCGGCGCCCCACGCTGAGCGAGTTCTATCGCTCGGGCAGCAGTGTCCAAGCCATGCGGCAACAAGCCGGGCACTGGTTCGCCCTGGTGCGCAAGATGGACGACCTGACTGATCAAGAGTCGGCGGCGGCCGAGCAGTTCCAGGCGCTGCTGCGCGAGGTCGAGGTCACCGCGATGACCAAGAGTTTCAAGATGGTGCTGCTGGAGGCGCTGCTCGAACTCGACGGCCTTCGGCAGCCCGTGCCGCTGGCGGCGCTGGCGCAGCGGTCTCGCGGAGTTCTGGATCGGCGCCGTCCCTTGCTGGCCGACTTGCCCATAGAGCTGCGCTCCATCGCTGCTACTGACGCCACCTGGGCACACTACTGGCGCGACAACCCAGTCAAGGCGTGGACTGGAGGCAACCGCCCTCCCGGCACGAAGGCGCCCTTCAACCTGGAAGGATCGACCTTCGCGATGGCGCAGCGCGTGCCGACGGAGATGGCACCCTTCCTGGCCGCGATGCTGCAGGAACTGGTGGACTTTCGCTTGGCGGCATACGAGGTGCGCTTGGAGCCCGAGCCGGCACCCAGCAACGTGGTGCCTTTCCCGGCCAAGCGCCGCGACGTGGTGGAACTGGCTTTTTTTCCGAACCTCAAGATCGCCTGCGGCCACTTCAAGACCGGGCGCACCGACTCCGAAGAGCACCGCGCGCTGCCGCAGTCCTACGGCCCGCTGGACCCGAGCCGACACTTCATCGCTCGCGCCACCGGCAACTCCATGGACGGCGGCAAGAACCCCGTGCGCGACGGCGACTACCTGCTGCTGGAACTGATGAGCCCCACGCGCGCCGGCTCCATCACGGGCAACGTGGTGGCCATTGAGCGGCAGGACGAGTCCGGCGACAACCAGTACCTGCTGCGCGTAGTGACCAAGACACGCGACGGGCAATACGTGCTCAAGGCCAACAACCCGTCTTACGAGGACATGCCGGCCACCGACGAAATGCGCACGCTGGCGCGGCTACGCGGCGTGATCGAGCCGCTGGACCTGGCCGTCGGCCAGAGCTTCCAGCGAGAGGAGATTCCTCCGTTGTTCGGCGAAGCGTTCAACCCGGGCAGCTGGAACGTGGGGCACGTAACTCTGAACGACAAGAAAGTGCATGTGTTGCTGGTGACCCTGAACAAACAAGGGAAAGCCGAGGAGCACAAGTACCTCGACCACTGGATCGACGAGCAACACTTTCATTGGCAGAGCCAGAACGCGACGACGCCGGAAAGCAAGCGAGGTCGGGAAATCATCGAGCATGAGCGGCGCGGCATCGCCATTCACCTGTTCGTGCGCGACGGCAAACTGGCGGGCGGGAAGGCAGCGCCATTCGTGTACCACGGGCGAGCGACGTACGAGTCGCATCAAGGCAGTGGACCTGTCAGTGTGGTGTTCAGCCTCTGACCGATCTATCAGGTCAACTCACCCCTGAAAAATCGCAAGGCCAGGCTGCGCTTCAACCGTCAGCGCTTCTTGTCCACACCCAGACCGCTGCGCACCAACAAGTCGAGGACTTTGCCGCCGGGCACCAGGCTGATGGACGCATGCCGATGGGCGAGTGCCACTGGAACGAGTGCGTTGTCGTAGATATCCATCTTGAAGTGGCGAATGAGTGAACAGGCACTTGGTGGTGATGAGCAGTATGGTCGAGACCCCATGTGCGGCCTGCGCCCACGCTCAGCGCCACCACTTCGCTGGCCCTCATTGCTCGCACGATCGGCATCTGAACTCATCGCGCACACCAACCACTGCTTGCCTAGAATCCGCGCATGCCCGTGGTTCTTCGCTACAAAGGCTTCAGATTCTTCTTCTATTCGAACGAAGGCAGCCCGCGCGAGCCGGTGCACGTCCACGTGCGCTCGGGTAGCCATGAGGCGAAGCTGTGGCTGGTGCCACAGGTCAGCGTTGCTTCAAGCTATGGCTTCGACGCAGCAACCCTGCGCGAGCTGGTGGCTGTAGCGTCGGACAACCGTGAGTTGATCGGAAGGGCTTGGAATGACTACTTCGGCTAGAGCGGTGCGCTTCGATGACGACAGCCTGTGGGTCGATCTCGACGACGGCCGTGTCGTGGGTGTGCCGTTGGCGTGGTTCCCGCGCCTTTTGGCGGCAACGCCCGAGCAGCGCGCCGGTTTCGAGCTCAGTTCCCGTGGCATCCACTGGGAAGCTCTGGACGAGGACATCTCGATCGACGGCCTGCTCGCCGGCCAGGGCGACATGACGAACGCACGCTCGATCGCATCGGCCTGATCGCCACGGCAGGCCCCTCGCAAAGCGGCCCGCGCTACATCAGAACGATGTCGTACTGCTCCGGATTCATCCCCGCCTCCGCACTCAGCGAGATCGGCTTGCCGATGAACTCGCTTAAGCCCGCCAGGTGCACGCTCTCTTCATCCAGCAGCATCTCCACCACCGCCGCCGAAGCAATGACGCGGAACTCCTTCGGGCTGAACTGGCGCGCCTCGCGCAAGATCTCGCGCAGGATGTCGTAGCACACGCTGCGCGCCGTCTTCACCTGGCCGCGGCCCTGGCAGGTGGGGCAGGGCTCGCAGAGCATGTGCGCCAGGCTTTCGCGCGTGCGCTTGCGCGTCATCTCCACCAGGCCTAACTGTGTAAATCCGCTCACCGTGGTGCGTGTGCGGTCGCGCGCGAGCTGCTTCTTCAGCTCGGCCAGCACGGCCTGCTGGTGGGCCTCGTTCGTCATGTCGATGAAGTCGGCGATGATGATGCCACCCAGGTTGCGCAGGCGCAGCTGCCGCGCCATGGCACCAGCGGCCTCGAGGTTGGTCTTGAAGATCGTGTCGTCGAAGTTGCGCGCCCCCACAAAGCCGCCGGTGTTGACGTCGATCGTCGTCAGCGCCTCGGTCTGGTCGATGATGAGGTAGCCGCCGCTCTTGAGCTCCACGCGCCGCGCCAGTGCGCGCGCGATCTCTTCTTCGATGCCGAAGAGGTCGAAGATCGGCCGCTCGCCGCGGTAGTGCTCGAGCTTGCCCACCGCGCCCGGCGTGAAGGTGGCGCCAAAGGCCTTCAGCGCCTCGCATTGCATGCGGCTGTCGATGCGGATGGTGGCGGTGTGCTCGTTGGCCAGGTCGCGCAGCACGCGCTCGGCGAGCGTTAGGTCCTGGTGCAGCAGCGTACCCGTGGGCTGGCGCATCGCGCGCTCGCGGATGGTGGCCCAGGTGCGGCGCAGGTAGGCAATGTCATCGGCCAGTGCCTCGTCGCTGGCCTCTTCGGCGTTGGTGCGCAGGATGAAGCCGCCGGTGCCCTCTTTGCCGTCCTTGCTGTCCTTGGCCGGGGCATGGGCCAGCGCCGTGACGCGCGCGCGCAGGCTCTCGCGCAGCTCGGCGCTGCCGATCTTCTGGCTGATGCCGATGTGGTTGTCGTGCGGCAGAAACACCAGCATGCGGCCGGCGATGCTCACCTGCGTGCTCAGCCGCGCGCCCTTGGTGCCGATGGCGTCTTTGATCACCTGCACCGTCAGCGTCTGGCCCTCGAACACCTGGCGCTCGATGGGCACCAGCGGCGCATCGGTCTTGGGGCCCGGGTTCAGGTCGGCCACGTGCAGGAAGGCGGCGCGCTCCAGGCCGATGTCGACGAAGGCGCTCTGCATGCCCGGCAGCACGCGCACCACCTTGCCGAGGTAGACGTTGCCCACCAGGCCGCGCTCGAGCGTGCGCTCGATGTGCAGCTCTTGCACGGCGCCGTTTTCGACCACGGCCACGCGGGTTTCTTGCGGGGCCCAGTTGATCAGGATGTCTTGCACGCTCATGGGTGTCTCCTGCGCCGGGTGCGGGCGCTTTGCTGCTGCGTGCGCTACAGCGCCAGCCGCACGCCAGCGGCGCGCAGCAGTTGCGTGGTCTCGAAAAGGGGCAGCCCCATGATGCCGCTGTGGCTGCCGTCGATGCGCTCGATCCAGCCCGCCAGCGCGCCCTGGATGGCGTAGGCGCCGGCCTTGCCCATGGGCTCGCCACTGGCCACGTAGGCCTGCCGCACGGCGGGTGGCAGTGCGGCCACGCGCACTCGTGAATCGCTGATGCCGGCGTGGATGCGCCGGCCGTCGTGTACGGCCACCGCGGTGTAGACGCGGTGCGGGCGGCCCGACAGGCGCTGCAGCATCGCCTCGGCTTCGGCGGCATCGGCGGGCTTGCCCAGGATGGCGCGGCCCAGCGCCACGGTGGTGTCGGCACACAGCACGGGCGCCGGCGGCAGGCCGCGGCGCTGCAGGCGCTGGCGCGCCGCGGCCAGCTTGGCGTGCGTAACGCGCTGCACGTACAGCAGCGGGGCCTCGCCGGGGCGCGTGGCTTCCAGGGCTTCGGCGTCTTCGTCGGCGTCGGGCAGCAGCAGTTCGAAGCGGGCGCCGATCTGCGCCAGCAGCTGCTGCCGGCGCGGGCTTTGCGAGGCGAGGTAGACGAAACCGTGCTTCATTCGCGGTGGTACGGGTGGCCTTCGAGCACGCTGTGGGCGCGGTACAGCGCCTCCACCAGCAGCACACGGGCCAGGGCGTGCGGCAGCGTCAGGTCGCTCAGGCGCAGGGTTTCGTCGGCTGTGTGCTTGAGCGCCGGGTCCAGGCCGTCGGGGCCGCCCACCAGCAAGGCGGCATCGCGGCCGTCGTCGCGCCAGGCGCGCAGGCGTTCGGCCAGTTGCAGCGTGGTGTGGCGCGTGCCGCGCTCATCGAGCACCACGCGGCGCGGCTTGCCTTCCTTGGCCAGCGCGGCCTCGAAGCGCTGCGCTTCGGCGGCCATGCACTGGGCGGCGGTTTTGCCGGTGCTGCGCGGCTCGGCTTTCAGTTCGCGCAATTCCAGCCGCAATTCGGGCGGAAAGCGCTTGGCGAAGTCGGCCCAGGCGGTGTCGGCCCACGCCGGCTGGCGCTGGCCCACGGCCACCACCAGCAGCTTCATCCGCTGCGCGAGGTTTTCTTCGCGGCCGGGGCCTTGCGGGCCGGGGCGGCCTTGCGCGCCGGGGCAGCCTTGCGGGCGGGGGCCGGATCGGGCGTGCGGTTGGACGTGGCCGGGCGCGCCGGGGCCTTGCGTGCGGGGGACTTCTTGGCGGCCGTCTTGGTGGCCGTCTTGGTGGCCGTCTTGTTTGCAGGTGTCGCGGCGGTCGTGGCAGCCTTCTTCGCCGGTGCGCGCCGGCGCTTCTCGGGTTCGGGCTCCGGCTCGGGCTCGCTCGCCTTCACCAGGCCCTTGGGCGCGTCGCCGGCCTTCATGCGCACCGGCTTGCCGCCCCAGATCTCTTCGAGGTGGTAGTACTCGCGCACCGCGGGCTGCATGATGTGCGCCACGGCGGCACCGCAGTCGACGATGATCCACTCGCCGTTTTCCTCGCCCTCGGTGGCGAGCACCTGCATGCCGCGGCTCTTGACGCTGTCGCGCACGCTGGCGGCCAGGGCTTTGGTCTGCCGGTTGCTGGTGCCGCTGGCCACGATGACCCGCTCGAACATCGAGCTCAGGTGCTCGGTGTTGAACACGGCAATGTGCTGGGCCTTGACGTCTTCCAGGCCATCGACGATGGCGCGCTGCAGCTTGCGGATGTCCAGATTCAACTCCTTATGTCGGGTTCGTCGCCCTTGTACAGGCGGTGTAGGGCAATATAGCGCGCCACCTCGGGCGGCACCATCGGCGTAAGGTCGTGCCCCTGGCGGGCAGCGGCACGGATCTGGGTGCTGCTGATGTCGAGCATGGGCAGCGGCACCATGCGGTGCGGGTAGGCCAGCACCTCGGCATCGGGCGCACGGCGGTCGCCAGGGCGGTTGGCCACGGCCAGTTCCACCAGGCCCAGCAGCACGCGCCACTGCGCCCAGGTGTGCAGGTTGGCGTACTGGTCCTGGCCGATCAGCAGCACCCACTCGTGGCCGGGCTCGGCGGCCTGCAGCGCGCGCACGGTGTCGAGGGTGAAGCTGGGGCCGGTGCGGTCGAGCTCGATGCGGCTCAGCACGAAGCGCGGCTCGTGCGCGATGGCGGCTTCGACCATGGCCGTGCGGTGCTCGGCGGGGCTGATGACGCGGCCACCCTGCTTTTGCCAGGGCTGGCCGGTGGGCACCCAGCGCACGGTGTGCAGTGCCAGCGCGTCGAGCGCGGCGTGGGCCAGCGCCACGTGGGCGCGGTGCACGGGGTCGAAGGTGCCGCCGAAGAGGCCGATGCGGCTCATGGCTTGGGGGTTAGGGGGGAAGGCACTTCGACAGGCTCAGTGCGAACGGGCATCCAAGCCGTTCGGGCTGAGCCTGTCGAAGCCCCGCGTCACGCAGCCAGCCAGTCGCGCGGCGGCAGGAAGTCGGTGTACAGCTTGGCCTCGGCGCTGCCGGCCTCGGGCTTCCAGTCGTAGCGCCACTTCACGATCGGCGGCATGCTCATCAGGATGCTCTCGGTGCGGCCGTCGCCATGCAGGCCGAAGTGCGTGCCGCGGTCCCACACCAGGTTGAACTCGACATAACGCCCACGCCGGTAGGCCTGGAAGTCGCGCTCGCGTTCGCCATAGACCATGTCGCGCCGCCGCTGCACGATGGGCCGGTAAGCCGGCACGAAGGCGTCGCCCACGGCGCGGATGAGCGCAAAGCCGCCCTCGAAGCCGCCGTCGGTGTGGTCGTCGAAGAAGATGCCGCCGATGCCGCGCGCCTCGGCGCGGTGCTTGAGAAAGAAGTACTCGTCGCACCAGGGCTTGAAGCGCGGGTAGAGCTCGACGCCGTGCGGCGCCAGCGCGTTGGCACAGGTGCGGTGGAAGTGCACCGCGTCTTCCTCGAAGCCGTAGTAGGGCGTGAGGTCCATGCCGCCGCCGAACCACACGACCGGGTCACCCGCATCAGGAAACGCCGCCAGCATGCGCACGTTCATGTGCACCGTGGGCACGTAAGGGTTGCGCGGGTGCATCACCAGGCTCACGCCCAGGGCCTCGAAGCGCGCGCCGGCCAACTCTTTGCGGTGGGCGGTGGCGCTGGGTGGCAGCGCGGAGCCCTTCACGTGGCTGAAGTTGCAGCCGCCACGCTC
>JBIJAP010000110.1:0-9381 GCA_044345715.1 Rubrivivax sp. | reverse complement strand
CTGGGCGCGGAACTCGGCGACCGCTCGCCGCTGTACAGCGACACCCTGGTGGGCAGTTGCGATGGCCGCACCCGGCCGGTGAGCCGCAGCATCCGCGTCGTCGAGCTGCCGCTGCAAGCCGGCGGCGAGCCGCAATTGCTGGCTCTGGTGACCGTGGCTGACCGCAGCGCCGAGGTGCAACTGCAGGCCCAGCGCGAAGAGCTCGTGGCCGAGCTGCAGGGCACGCTGGAGGCCACGGCCGACGGCATCCTCGTCACCGATCTGGCTGGCCGCCTGCGCGTGTTCAACCGCCGCTTTGCCGAGCTGTTCGAACTGCCCGACGACCTGCTGCTCCTGCGCGACGACGCCGTGCTGCGCGATCGCCTGGTGTCGGGTCTGGCCGATCCGGCCGCCGACGCCTGGCGACTGCTGGCCCTGCAGGGTGAGGCACCGGTGTCGGAGCGCTTCACGCTGACGCGCGGGCGCGTGCTTGAGCGCGTGTCGCGACCGCTGATGCATGACGGCCGCGGCAGCGGCTGCGTTTGGTCGTTCCGCGATCTCACCGAGCGGCTGGCCGCCGAGGAGCGCATCGAGACGCTCAGCCACACCGACCCGCTCACCGGCCTGGCCAACCGTGGCCGCCTGGCCGAGCACGTGCGCTCCTTGCTGGAGCTGCCCGAGGGTGATGGCAGCGGCACGGCCGGGCCGACCACGCTGTCGCTGCTGGTCGTCGACCTCGACCGCTTCGGCCACATCAACGACACCCTCGGCCATGTCGTCGGCAACGACGTGCTGCTCGATGTGGCGCAGCGCATCCAGGGCTGCCTGCGCAAGGGCGACCTGCTGGCGCGCGTGGGCGGCGACCAGTTCGCCATCGTCGTCAGCCCGGCCGACGCGGACTTCGTCGAAAAGCTGGCGGGTCGGGTGCTCAACGAGATCAAGAAGCCCAGCAGCGTGGGCGACGCGCAGTTCACACTCACCTGCAGCATCGGCGTCGCACTGGCGCCCTCGCACGGCCGCGATGCTGACCAGCTGATGCGCCGCGCCGAGCAGGCCATGCGCGCCGTCAAGGGCACCGGGCGTGCGAATTGGCGGCTGCACCAGGCGCGCACCGAGGTCGATTGGCGCAGCCACATGAAGATCGACCACGCCATGCGCCAGGCGCTGGTGAGCAACCGCTTCCGGCTGAACTACCAGCCGCAGGTGTGCCTGGCCACCGGGGCCGTGACCGGCGCCGAGGCCCTGCTGCGCTGGCGCGACCCCGAGATGGGCGAAATCTCGCCCGGCCGCTTCATCAAGGTCGCCGAGGACAGCGGCTTCATCGTGCAGCTCGGCGAGTGGGTGCTGCGAACCGCGGTGGGCCAGGCCGCGCGCTGGCATGCGCAGGGGCGCTCGCTGCCGGTGGCCGTCAACGTCTCTGCGCTGCAGTTCCAGCAGGCGCACTTCGTCGAGCGCGTGGCCGAGGCACTGGCCGTGGCGGGCATGCCGGCGCGGCTGCTGGAGCTCGAGCTCACCGAGTCGATCCTGCTGCACGACGAAACCGGCGACATGCTGCACCGCCTGGAAGCGCTAGCGCGGCTGGGCGTGCAGATGTCGATCGACGACTTCGGTACCGGCTACTCCAGCCTCTCGTACCTGAGGCGCATTCCCGTGCAGAAGCTGAAGATCGACCGTGCCTTCGTTTCGGGCCTGCCCGACGACGACGGCAACGCCGCGATCGTGCGCGCCATCATCCAAATGGCCCGCGCGCTGGGCAAGACCGTCATTGCCGAGGGCGTGGAAGCTGAGGCTCAGCGCCAGTTTCTCAGTGACATCGGTTGCGACGAGTTCCAGGGCTTCCTGTTCGCCCCGGCGCTCGATGTGCTGAGTTTCGAGCAGCGCCTGCCGGCCCTGACCACACCGGTGCCGCCCCAACGCAGCGCGCCTCGCATGTGGCTGGTCAGCTAGGAATCGACGCGGCATCAGGTGCCTGCCGGTTTTCGGCGGCTGGCCCGCATTCGCCGCACAATCGGGCGATGCCGTACAAGTTCCGCAGCAAGGCCAGTGGTGACGTGATCATGCTTCAGGCGCACGGCGATGCGCTTCTGCGCCTGCTCGGCCGCGAGCCCGCGCCCAAGGGCATCTTCGAAACGGCGCACCAACCGGCGCTTATGGCCGTGCTCGAGGCCGCCATCGCCCAGGCCGAGGCCGCCGCAGCGCCCGGTCGTGACGAAGTCGCCGAGCCCGAGACCGGCGCTGCCGCTGCGGTGGGCCTGCGCCAGCGCTTGTGGCCCATGATCGACATGCTGCGCCGCAGCCACGCCGGCGGCGAGCCGGTGGTCTGGGGAGTCTGACAGCCGCAGCCCGCGCGGCCGCCGCCCTTTTCTTTCGAGATCACACCCGATGAAGCTCTGGAGCGACAGCTGGACCAACGGCGACCGCATCCCTGAACGCTACGCTGCCGGCCGGCCCGATGGCGCCGGCGCCGCCACCTTCAGCGACAACCTCAACCCGCATCTGGCCTGGAGCGATCTGCCCCCCGGCACCCAGAGCCTGGTGCTGATCTGCCACGACTTTGACGTGCCCACGCGCGCCGACGACGTGAACCAGCCCGGCCGCGAAGTGCCGGCCGACTTGGCGCGCGCCGACTTCTTCCATTGGGTGCTGATCGACTTGCCGCCGACGCCAGCCGAGATCGCCGAGGGCGCCTTCAGCCGTGGTTTCTCGCCTCGTGGCAAGCCCGGCCCCGCCGTGCAGAGCCTGGCCGGCAGCGATGGCGCACGCCACGGCCTCAACGACTACACCCAGTGGTTCGCCGGCGATGCCGAGATGGCGGGCTCTTACTATGGCTACGACGGGCCGTTCCCGCCCTGGAACGACTCGCTCGTGCACCACTACGTATTCACGCTGTACGCAGTAGCCGTGCCGCGGCTGCCCCTGGACGGCGTGTTCGGCGGTCACCAGGTGCGCGAGCAATTGGCCGGCCGCGTGCTGGGCGAGGCCACCTTCTCGGGTACCTACACGCTGAACGCGCGCCTGCTGGCCGAGCCGTCTTGATCGAGCCGACCTACCTTTTCGCGCTGCGACACGGCCAGACTGCCTACAACGCGACGCAGCGTCTCCAGGGCCACCTCGACATCGGCCTCGACGACACCGGCCGCTGGCAGGCCCGCCGCCTGGGCGCGGCGCTGGCCGATGTCGGCATCGTGGCCGTCTACAGCAGCGACCTGCTGCGCGCCCGCGACACTGGCGCGGCGGTGGCCGCGGCCTGCAGTTTGCCGCTGCATACCCTCGCCGAGCTGCGCGAGCGCCACTTCGGCGTGCTCGAAGGCCTGAGCCACGCCGAGATTGAGGAGCGCCATCCCGAAGACGCCCGCCGCTGGCGCGAGCGCGAACCCGGCTTCGGGCCGGGCGGCGGCGAGTCGCTGATCGAATTTTCGGCGCGCTGCATCGCCATCTTCACGCGGCTGGCCGAGGCCCACCGGGGCCAGACCATCGCCATCGCCGCGCATGGCGGCGTACTCGATTGCCTGTACCGCGCCGCCAACGGCATCGGCCTGCAGGCGCCGCGCACCTGGCAGCTGGCCAATGCCGCGGTGAACCGGGTGCTTTACACCGGCGAAGGCTTTCGTGTCGTCGGCTGGGACGACAGGCGGCACTTCGACGGCGCCGACCCGGGTTCAGGCCCCGCCGAAGAGATCGCCGCCTGAGCCCAGGCCCGCGGCCGGCACGGCCAGCCCCAGGTGGCGCCAGGCCGCGGCGGTGGCCATGCGGCCGCGCGGTGTGCGCTGCAGGTAGCCCTGCTGGATGAGGTAGGGCTCGATCACGTCCTCGATGGTGCCGGCTTCCTCGCCGATGGCTGCGGCCACGTTCTCCAGGCCCACCGGGCCGCCGCCGAAGCGGTGCACCACGGCCTCGAGCAGCTTGCGGTCCATGACATCGAAGCCGAGCGGGTCGACATCGAGCATGGCCAGCGCCAGATCGGCCACGCGCTCGACGATGCGGCCGTCGGCCTTGACCTGCGCGTAGTCGCGCACGCGGCGCAGCAGCCGGTTGGCGATGCGCGGCGTGCCGCGGCTGCGGCGGGCGATCTCGCGCGCACCGGCTTCGTCGATGGCCACGTTCAGCAGCGCCGCCGAGCGCGTGACGATGCGCGTGAGCTCCTCGGCCGTGTAGAACTCCAGCCGCGCGACGATGCCGAAGCGGTCGCGCAGCGGGTTCGTCAGCATGCCGGCGCGTGTGGTTGCGCCGACCAGCGTGAACGGTTGCAGGTCGAGCTTGATCGAGCGCGCGGCCGGGCCCTCGCCGATCATGATGTCGATCTGGTAGTCCTCGAGCGCCGGGTACAGGATCTCCTCGACAACCGGGCTCAGCCGGTGGATCTCGTCAATGAAGAGCACGTCGTTCTTCTCGAGATTGGTCAGGATGGCAGCCAGGTCCTTGGGCTTTTCGAGCACCGGCCCCGAGGTCTGGCGCAGGTTCACGCCCAGCTCGTTGGCGATGATGTGCGACAGCGTCGTCTTGCCCAGCCCCGGCGGGCCGAACAGCAGCACGTGGTCGAGTGCCTCGGCGCGCTGGCGCGCGGCGCCGATGAAGATCTCGAGCTGCTCGCGGGCCTTGGCCTGGCCGACGTAATCGGCCATGCCCTTGGGACGCAGCGCGCGTTCGAGCGTTTCTTCGTTGGGGCTGGCCGGCGCGGCGCTCAGCACGCGGCGGGCCGGGGCGGCGCTGGCGAAGTCGTCGGTCTGGATGGCCATCCAGTGATTATCGGCCGCGGCTGGCGCTGCTGTGTCAGCGGTTCAGCGCCTTCAGCGCCTGCTTGATGCCGTCCGAGACGCCGATGTCGGCCGGCAGCGCCTTGATGGCGGCCTGCGCCTCGCGCTCGTTGTAGCCCAGGGCCTGCAGGGCCTGGGTGATGTCGGCCTGGGCGTCCGACAGCGCCGTGGCGCCGGCGGGCAGCGGCAGGTCGGCACCCAGCTTGCCTTTCAGCTCCAGCAGCAGCCGCTCGGCCGTCTTCTTGCCGATGCCCGGCACCTTGACGAGCCGGGCGCCGTCTTGCCGGCTTACGGCCGCGCCCAGTTCGGCCACGCTCAGGCCCGACAGGATGGCCAGCGCGGTGCGCGGCCCGACGCCGCTGATCTTGACGAGCTCGCGGAAGGTGGCGCGCTCGGCTTCGGTGAGGAAGCCATAGAGCAGCTGCGCGTCTTCGCGCACCACGAGGTGGGTGAGCAGCTGCGCCGGCTCGCCGAGCGCCGGCAGGTTGTAGAAGGTGCTCATCGGCACGTCGAGCTCGTAGCCGACGCCGTTCACGTCGAGCAGCACCTGCGGGGGCGATTTGGCCGCGAGGCGGCCCGAGAGGCGTCCGATCAAGGCAGGCCGATCACGACGGGCGGGTCACGCTTCGGCCAGCAGCTTCTCGACCAGCCCGCCGAGCTCGGCGAAGTCGGGCTCGCCGACGTAGCGCTTGACGATCGCGCCACGCTTGTCGATCAGGAAGGTGGTCGGGGTGATCTTCGTGTCGCTGAAGGCCCGGGCGATGGCCCCGGTGTTGTCGATCACCACGCCGAAGGGCAGCTGCCGCGTCTGGGCGAAGTTGGCCACGTAAGCCGGCGGGTCGTAGCTCATGGCCACGGCCAGCGTCTCGAAGCCGCGGGCCTTGAAGCGCTGGTGCGTGGCGACGATCTGCGGCATTTCCTTCACGCAGGACACGCAGCTGGTGGCCCAGAAGTTGACGAGCACCACCTTGCCACGCAGGCCGTCAGTGTGGCTCGTCGCGCCGTCGAGCAGGGTGTAGCCGAAACTCGGCGCCGGATCGCGCCCGCTACAACCCGCCACGCCGCCAAGCAGCAGCGCCGCCGTTGCCAGCAGGCCCCGGCGTGGCGGAAGATGGGTCGAAGAAGGCGTCGGAAGGAACGGTTTCATGCAGCGCAGGCAGTTTACGGCAGTGGCTCTTCTCCCCCGGGTGGGCCGGTGCGGGCGATGCCTGGGCGCTGACCGAGTCTGACGCGGTGGCTGGCATCCGGGACGCCCTGCGCCGAGCCGCGGGCAACGCGGTGGCCAGCCTGGGCCGCAACGACGGCTTCCTTGGTATCGCCCAGGTCCGCGTCGGGCTGCCGAACAGGCGGTGCCCCTGGCGCGGCCGCTGCTCGGAGACGCGATGCGTCGCATGAGTGTGGAAGACGCCATCGGCCTGGTGCGTGGCGGCGTTACCGCTGCCAGCGACTTCTTTGCCGCCAAGACGCGGCCGCCGCTGACTCAGGCGTTCTCGCCGGTGGTGCAGCCAGTCACCGATTTGCTTTCGTTGGCCCGGCGCCACGACGAGCTTGTCGAAGCCGCGGCCCGGCTGGGTCTGGTCCAGGGGCAGCAGCGCAAGGTGCACGAGCACCTTACCGACAAGGCCCTGGACGGCGTGTTCTTGCTACTGGCCCACGAAGAACGCAAGCTGCGCGCCGATCCGCTGGCTGCCTGCAGCGCGCTGCTCAACCGCGTGTTCGGGCGGTGAGCGGCAAACCCGGCTGTACAGCTTCGAGATCACCCGACCCCCCGATCTGCGGGGGAGGGCACTGAACGAACGTGCAGTGACAACTACGTGTCAGGCATGCTTTGCTTATGTTTACGCACTTCATACCTCAAGGCATTCCTCATGACCAAACTGAAAGTGGCATTTGCGGCGGTCGCGCTGGCGGCCGCTGCGGCCGGCGCCGCGCAGGCAGGCCCTTCCTCTGCCAGTGGCACGTTCAACGGCATCGAGTGGACGGCCGCGAACATGTTGACGGGCTTCTCCGGCACCGGCACGTCCACCACCGCGGGCAACGCCGCCTACCTGCCGACCTTCCCCGGCAACGGTGGGGTGGTCGGCCTGTTGATGACTTACGGCAGCAGCGGCTTCATCTGCTCAGGCACCCTCCTGCCCGACCGCCAGTCGGTCCTGACTGCCGCGCATTGCGTGAGTGACGGCTTCGGCACCGCCGGCCCGACAAGCACCACAGTCTTCTTCCAGCCGCCCACCGGCCTCTCGCCCACCGTCAGCATCTACAACAACCCGGCGGCCACCTCGCGCACCGTGACCCAGTACTTCGTGAACTCGGGCTATACCGGCCAGGTGATCGACCAAAACGACATCGCCGTTCTGCGCCTGGACGCGCTGGCCCCTGACTGGGCGCCGTCGCACGGTATCTACACCGGTGGTGACCTCACCGGCGCCCACTTCACCGTGGCCGGCTACGGCCGCCTGGGCACGGGCGCGGGCACGAACACCACCACCGGCCGCCTGCGCAACGGCGACAACCGCTATGACTTCCGCTTTGGTGACAACGCGTGGGGCGCGGGCTACTGGAACGGGGCGTTCGACAACCCCGCCCTGCCTTCCGCGCAGATCTCGTTCTCGTACGTCTCGGACTTCGACAACGGCTTGGCCGCCAACGACGCGTCGTGCCTTTTGGCTGCCGACGGCGACTTCACCATCACGCCGGGCTCTTCGCAGTTCTGCAACATCGGCGTCGGCATCCGCGAAGTGGGCGTGGCCGGCGGTGATTCGGGTGGCCCGAACTTCATCAATGGCTTCGTTGCGGGCGTGAACAGCTACGGCCTGAGCTTCGGCACGGCTTATGGTGACGTCAACGGCACCCTGAACAGCAGCTTCGGCGAGTTCAGCGGCTACGTCCCCACGTTCATCCATGCCGACTTCATCAACGCGGCGCTGGTCCCCGAGCCGGGCACCTACGCGATGATGCTGGCCGGTCTGGCCGCCATGGGTCTGATGGTTCGCCGCCGTCAGGGCTGAACAGCGCTGCGCTGACAGCACAGCCGGCCCTCGGGCCGGCTTTTTCGTGCGTGGGTGACGTGCGGCACAAGCGCGCCGCTTGAGCAGCGCAGTCAGGCCTTGCGCGCAGCGGCCTCTTCGGCGCGCGACAGCTCGAAGGTCAGCGCCTCCGGCAGCGCCACCATGATGGCGTCGCGGCCCACGCTGGTGAACTGGCGCCCGCCGATATTCAGCACCTCGAAGGCCTTGCCCTGGTCGGAGATGCGCACGAACACCAGCGTCGGCACCTCAGTGAGCATTTCGCCTCGCAGGCGCTCGAAGGCCTCGCCGGCGATGGCCGCCTCGTAGACCACGGCGTGCGGCAGCCCGTCCGCCACCAACTGGCGGAGTTCCTCGACCGAGGTCACGAAGTCCACCATCAGGCCCATCGGCCGCAGAGCCGTACGCACGAGGTTGCGCACCTCGCGCCGGGTCGCCAGCACCACGATGTGCCGGCCGGCAAGCGGCTGCGAGTTGTGTGCCTGGACGCCAGGCTCCTCGGGCTCGGGCGCGCCGTACTGCACGAGACGCGGAGCCAGCGTCTGCGGAAACTGCAGCACCAGCTTGGTCTTGCCGGGCGAGTCGCTGCGCACCAGATCGAGCCCGAGCACGCCCGCCGTCTGCTGCAGCAGCCGCCAGGCCATGGTGTTGAGCCGGGCCTCGTGCATCGGCGCGGTGCGGCCCGGTGCCGCATCGACCTCGTCGGGCGGCTGGTGCTGGAAGGCAACGGTCAGGCAGGCGTGAGCGGGCCAGCTCTTGATCTCGACCGTCATGTCGATGCGACCGAAAGCGTGCTCGAAACACCAGTCGAGTGTCGTCTGCAGCAGCGAGAACACCAGCGTCGAGTCGCTCATGACCTCGGCCGATGACAACACTTGGCACACCTCGATGCCGCGAGAGTCGATTTCGCGGCCGCGTTGGCGCAGGGCTTCGCTCAGCAGCCCGGGCCGATCGAGTCGCTCGTTGGCCCCCTGCACCCGGCCGCTCGACAGGCGCACCACCTGCTGGCCCATGATGCCGGCGCGCCGGGCGCGGTCGATCTCGTCACGCAGCGCGCGCAGGCCAGCACGGTCGATCTTGCCGGTGGCGGCCAGCGTCGTCACGCGCTCGAGCGCCGACGACAGGTGGTTGGCGACTTCGCTGCCCAGCTGGGCGACCAGGGCTTGCGAGTCCAGCGGTTCGACGACGCGGCGGCCCATCGCGGTGGGGGCTGTCGGGTCGGTCAGTTCGAGGCTCTTCACAGGTGGGTCCCGGTGGGATGAAGCCGGCGGGCAGGACCGCTGGCGTACGAACCGTTCAAGATGAGATCGGCGTTTCTGGATATCTACCCCACAAACGTGGGTCGTGACAAGACCCAACGTCCTAAGTGTGACGGATCACGCGGGACCGATGACCCCTTCAGCACGCAAACGGGCGCGCTCAGCGGCATCGATGCCGAGTTCCGCGAGCACGTCATCAGTGTGTTCGCCCAGCAGCGGCGGGGGCCGCCGCACCTGGGCCGGCGTGGCCGAAAGCTTGATCGGGCTCGCCACCAGCTCGAGCGACTGCCGGCGCGGGTGCGCCACCTGGGTGACCATGCCGCGCGAAAGCACTTGCGGATCGGCGAAAACCTGCGCCAAGTC
>JBIJAP010000109.1:0-9384 GCA_044345715.1 Rubrivivax sp. | reverse complement strand
CCGCCCGGTGGGCCGGCAGATCGAGGACGTGCTGCGCCGCCACGCGGCCGCGCGCGGGCCCGACCTGGGCCAGAGCCTGAAGCAGCGCGCCGTGCAGGCGCTGCGCGAAGTGGCCATCGCCGACCCCGAGCGCCGCGTGCACGCCTACCCGTTCGAGATGAGCGGCGGCATGTGCCAGCGCGTGATGATCGCGCTGGCGCTGGCCTGCCGGCCGAGCCTCTTGATCGCCGACGAGCCAACCACGGGCCTGGACGTCACCACGCAGGCCGGCGTGATGGACCTCATCACCACGCTGGCACGCGAGCGCGAGATGGCCACGCTGTTCATCACTCACGACCTGGCGCTGGCCGCCGACTACTGCGACCGCATCGTCGTCATGCACGCCGGCCACGCGGTAGAGGCCGCGCCGGCGCGCGCCCTGTTCAGCGCGCCGCAGCACCCGTACACGCAGCGGCTGATCAGCAGCACGCCCGGCAGCGGCGGCAGCATCGAGGCGCTGCAACCCGTGCCCGGCAACCTGCCCGACCTGCGCCGCAGCGATCTGCCGGCCTGCCGCTTTGCCGAGCGCTGCCCGCGCGCCGCCGAGCGCTGCCGCACCGAAGCCCCGCGCCTGGATGCGGCAGCGGCGCACGCGGTGGCCTGCTGGTACCCGGGTGAAGCTGCACGGGCTGCGGAGGTGGCGCATGGCTGATCGGACCCCACAGCAGGACTCGGGGCAGGGCTTCGACAGGCTCAGCCCGAACGGTGAATCGGGTCAGGCTCCCCGCGTGTTCTCTGAGCCCGCCTTCGTTCACGCTGAGTCTTCATCCGCTCGCATTGAAGCTTCCTCCGTTCGCGCTGAAGTCCCCCCCGTTCGCACTGAGCCTGTCGAAGTGCCGAGCGCCACCCCTTCCGTTCGCACTGAGCCTGTCGAAGTGCCCCCTCTGCTCAGCATCGAACGCCTGCACAAGCGCTACCCCGTGCAAGGCAAGCGCGGCGCGCTGCTGCATGCCGTGGACGATGTGTCCTTCGCCATCGCCCCCGGCGAGAGTGTGGGCCTGGTGGGTGAATCCGGTTGCGGCAAGAGCACGCTGGTGCGCCTGCTGGCGCGGCTGCACGATGCCACCGAGGGCCGCATCGTGTTCGATGGCGAAGACCTTGCCACCACGCCCGCGCTCAAGTTCGCGCGCGATCCCCGTCGGCCTCTGATCCAGATGGTGTTCCAGGACCCCACCGACAGCCTGAACCCGCGCTTCACCGCACGCGAAACCATCGCCGAGCCGCTGGCTCTGCTGTCGCGGCTGCGCGGGCCCGAGGCGGCGGCGCGGGTCGACGAGGTGGCCGCGCAGGTGGGCCTGCCGCCGGAGCTGCTGCCGCGCTTTCCTCACCAGCTTTCTGGCGGGCAGAAGGCGCGCGTGGGCATCGCGCGGGCGCTGGCGGTGAAGCCGCGGCTGCTGATCCTCGACGAGCCCACCGCGGCGCTCGATGTCTCGGTGCAGGCCGTGGTGCTGCAGCTGCTGGCGCGCTTGCGCCGCGAGCTGGGCCTGTCTTGCCTGTTCGTGAGCCACGACCTCAACGTCGTGCGCCTCCTCACCGAGAAGGTGGCCGTCATGTACCTCGGCAAGCTGGTCGAGTTCGGCCCCAGCGACGAGGTGTTCCGCGCGCCGCGCCACCCGTACACACAGGCCCTGGTCTCGGCGATTCCGGGGCAGGGGCCGCGCATCCGGCTCACGGGCGAGGTGGCCAGCCCGATCGACCCGCCGAAGAACGCCTGCCGCTTTCAGGGCCGCTGTCCGCGGGCTGAAGACCGTTGCGGCCGTGAAGCCCCACCGCAGGTGATGCGCGGCCCGCACATGGCGGCCTGCCACTTTGCGACATGATGAGGGGCATGTCCGAAGCCGCCCCCCGCGTCGCCCTGGCCGAGCAGGCCTACAGCCAGCTCAAGGCCGAGCTGCATGACTTTCTCTGGCTGCCCGGCGAGCGCGCCAGCGAGCTCGAGATCGCGCACCGCCTGGGCATGAGCCGCACGCCGGTGCGCGAGGCCTTGTTCAGACTGCGCAACGAGGGCTTCCTGGATGTCGAGGCCAAAACCGGCTGGACGGTGAAGCCCATCGACTTTGCGCGCATCGACCAGATCTACGACCTGCGCATCGTGCTCGAGACCGCCAGCCTGGCGCGCCTGGCCCAGCTCAGCGACGAGCCCGCGCAGCTGCGGGCGCTCAAGGAGGTGTGGCTGGTGCCGGCCGCCGAGCGCCTGGGCGACGGCCGCGCGGTCGGCGAGCTTGACGAACGCTTTCACGCGGAGCTGGTGGCCGCCGCCGGCAACGAAGAGATCAGCCGCGTGCACCGCGAGGTCACTGAGCGCATCCGCATCGTGCGCCGGCTCGACTTCACCCGCGGCGACCGCATCGACGCCACCTACGCCGAGCACGCCAAGATCCTGCGCGCCGTCGTCCAGCGCAAGACCGAGGCCGCGCAGCTGCTGCTGAAGAGCCACATCGAGCAGAGCAAGCTCGAGGTGCGCAAGATCACCTTGCACGCGCTGCAGGAAGCCCGGGCGCGGCGCGCCTAGGCGTACGGCGCCACCCCGCTATCCTCCGCGCCTATGTACGCGGCGCACTTCGGACTCGCTCGCGAGCCGTTTTCGCTCGCGCCCGACCCCCACTTCCTGTTCATGAGCGAGCGCCATCGCGAGGCGCTGGCGCACCTGCTGTTCGGCGTGCGCGGTGGCGGCGGCTTCGTGCTGCTCACGGGCGAGATCGGCGCCGGCAAGACCACCATCGCGCGCGGCTTTCTCGAGCAACTGCCGGCCGGCTGCGTGGTGGCCTACGTCTTCAACCCGCAGCTCAGTGCGCTGGAGCTGCTGCAGACGCTGCTTGGCGAGTTCGGCCTGCCGCCGCTGCAAGGCCCCGAGCGCGACAGCCCCAAGGCCCACATCGATGCCCTCAACCGCTTCTTGCTGGAGGTGCATGCCCAGGGACGGCAGGCGCTGGTGGTCATTGACGAGGCGCAGGCCCTGAGGCGATCGTTGCTGGAGCAGTTGCGCCTGCTGACGAACCTGGAAACGGCCGAACGCAAGCTGCTGCAGATCGTGCTGATCGGCCAGCCCGAGCTGCGCGAGCGCATTGCCGGCCTGGAGCAGCTGGCGCAGCGCGTGGCGGCGCGCTACCACCTCGGCGCGCTCACGGCCGACGAGACGGCGCACTACGTCGAGCACCGGCTCGGCGTGGCCGGGCTGCAGGGCCCGCTGCCCTTCGATCGCCCGGCCTTGCGCGCCTTGCACGAGCGCACGGGCGGCGTGCCGAGGCGCATCAACCTGCTGGCCGACCGCGCCTTGCTCGGGGCCTACGGCCAGGGCCAGCGGCAGGTGAGCGCGGCGCTGGTGGAGCGGGCGGCGGCCGAGGTCTTCGACACGCCAGCGCGGCCGCCCGCGGGCCGGGGTGGGCGGCGCCTGGTGGTGGCACTGCTGGGCATGGCGCTGGTGGGGCTGGTCGCTGCGGGCTGGTGGCTGCAACAGCCCCGGGCGCCACAAGCGGTGGCGGCCATGCCGGCCCCGGCGGCCGTGGCCGTGGCCGGGCCGGTGTTGCCAGTGCCCGCGGCGTCGGCGAGCGCCCCGGACAAGCTCACCGCTGCCGTGGTCAATGACCCGGCGGCGCTGCGCGCACTGGCGCAAGCCGACGAGGCCCAGGCCTGGCGCGAGCTGGCGCTGCACTGGAACGTGGCCATCGGCGAGGGCGATCCCTGCGTGGCCGCGCGGCAGGCGGCGCTGGTGTGCTTCCGCAGCGCGGACGGCGGCCTGGGCCTGCTGCGCAGCCTGTCGCGCCCGGCGCTGCTGGTTTTGCGCTCAGCGGACGGCAGCCGCAGCCACGCGCTGTTGGTGGCCCTGGACGATGAGGCGGCCACGCTGCAGAGCGGCCGGCAACGTCTGCGGGTGGCCTTGCCGGCGCTGGCCGGGGCCTGGCGCGGCGAGTTCGCCACCTTCTGGCGCTCGCCACCGGGCTGGGAGCCCGGCCCGGCCGGGCAGCTGGCGGCCCGCCGCTGGGCTGCGCCGCAACTGGCCGCGGCCTTGCCGGCGCAGCAGGGCCAGAGCTTTGCCGACCAGGTGACGGCCTTCCAGCTGCTGCAGGGCCTGCCGGTGGACGGCCAGGCCGGGCCGCTGACCTTGATGCAGCTGTCGCGCGTGGCCGGCGTGCCCGAGCCGCGGCTGGCCGCAGCCATCGCCGAGGGGGGCTGAACGATGTCGCTGATCCTCGACGCCCTGCGCAAGGCGGAGTCCGAACGCCAGCGCGGTGCCGTGCCGGGCCTGCACGGGGTGACGGCGCCACCAACGCCCGAGCCCGCGGCCGGCAGCCGCCCGCGCGGCCTGACGCCACTGCGCGTGGCACTGGGCATCCTAGGGCTCGTGATGGGGTCTGCCCTGGTTGGGTGGCTGGCGCGGCCCTCGGCGGGACCTCCGTTGCCTGTTGCAGCCGCACCTTCGACGCCTCCGGCGGCCGTGCCCGCCGCAGAGCCCGCCCCGCTGCCCCTGGTCGTGTCGGCACCGCCCGTGGTGCCGGCCGAACCCCCCGCTGTGGTCGCGCCGCTGCCCGCAGCTCCTGCGGTCGCCACGGCCACACCAGCGCCGCCACCGCCGTTGCCAGCGGCCTCGCGCGCGCCCATCGTCACGCAGGTGCGGCGCCTGGCCGATCTGCCGCCCGAGCAGCGGCGCGAGCTGCCGGCACTGGCCGTCAGCGGCTCGGTCTGGTCCGATCAACCCGGCGCACGCTTCGTCGTGCTCGACGGCCAGGTGCTGCGCGAGGGCGACCGCCTGGCTGCGGGCCTGGTGCTCGTCAAGCTCGCCCCGCGTTCGGCCACGCTGCGCTGGCGTGACGGACTCATCGAGGTGCCGTTCTGAATGTCCGTGCCCGCCGCGATCCCGGGGTGCGGGGCGCCGCTTGCAGCGGAGATACTCCGCGCGGTCCATTCACCTGAGCTCCGATGATCCCGACGTCTCGACCGGCCCTTGCCCTGCTGGCGCTGGCCCTGGCTGCCTCGCTGGCGCTGCTGGCCGCCGCACCCCACGCCGCGCCGACACCCGCCGCCACGCAGACGCCTGGGCTCGCGCCAGAAGCGTCGGCGCCCGCCGGCAAGGTCTGGCTCGCCGGGCCGGCTGGCGCCGCGCTGAGCGTGGCCGATGCACTGCGCCAGGCCGCCGATGGCGACATCATCGAACTGATTCCCGGCAACTACACCGAGCGGCTGGTGATCGAGAACCGCCGCCTCACCATCCGCGGCATGCGCGGTGGTGAGATGCCCCGGGTGCAGGGCGGTCTCAAGCCGATGGCCGAGCGCGCGCTCTGGACAGTCAAGGGCGGCGAGCTGCTGCTGCAGGACCTGGAGTTCCGCGGCGCGCGCAGTGTCGAGGGCTCGGGTGCGGCGCTGCGCCAGCAGGGCGGCAAGCTCACCATCCGCCGTTGCCGCTTCTTGGACAACGAACACGGCCTGGTGGCGATCAACGACCCGCAGGCGCAGATCAGCGTCGAGGCCAGCGTCTTCGGACTCGCGCCCAAGGTCGTCGGCGGGCTGCACCACTTGGTCACCATCGGCCGCATTGGCCGCTTCAGCGTCACGGGCACGCGCTTCCAGCAGGGCTTCGAGGGTCACCTGCTCAAGACGCGAGCGCGCGAGAACCTCATCGCTTACAACTTCATTCACGACGGCAGGCGCGGCGGCGCCAGCCTGGAGATCGACATCGCGCAGGGCGGCATCGCCACCGTCGTGGGCAACGTCATTGGCCAGGGCGCGGACACGCAGAACCAGGTGATGTTGGCCTACGGCAGCGAAGAGGGCGGCTGGGACGTGAACCGCCTGCACGTGGCGCACAACACCTTCATCAACCATGGCTGGCTGCCCGCCTGGTTCTTGCGTGTGCACCGCGACCGCCTGCCCGCCAACACCGAGCTGGTGGCGGTGAACAACCTGCTGGTGGGTGGCGGGGTGTTCGAGTGGGTCAACGAGGGCGTCTTCGCCGGCAACCACCACGCCCGGCGCAGTGCGCTGGCCGATGTCGACACCTACGCCTTTGAGCTGCCTCCTTCATCGATCCTGCGCGGTGCCGGCGTCGACCCGCGCAAGTCCGGTGGCGCCGACCTCGCGCCGCGTGCCGAGTTCGACTGGTCGGCAGGCCGCAAGGAGCTCGATCCACCGCCCGAAC
The DNA here is from genome assembly GCA_044345715.1 of Rubrivivax sp. Lineage (GTDB taxonomy): Bacteria > Pseudomonadota > Gammaproteobacteria > Burkholderiales > Burkholderiaceae_C > Rubrivivax. The sequence goes on along the minus strand of JBIJAP010000109.1, from coordinate 3,212 downwards.
GCCGCAGCAGCTGGGCGCCGGGCGCCTTCCAGAAGTGAGTGCCACATCACAGAGTGCCCCATGAGCGAATCGACGCCCGACCAGCCCCATCACCCCGACACCGTGGCCGCGCAGGCCCTGGGCTGGATCGACGAGCGCACGCGCGCCGTGATCCCGCCGCTGCACGTGAGCACCACCTACCTGCGCGACGAGGACAACCAGTACCGCAGCGGCCGCGTCTACGCGCGCGCCGACAACCCGGCCTTCGACCAAGCAGAGGCCGTGATCAACACGCTGGAAGGCGGTCACCAGGCGCTGCTGTTCGCCAGTGGCATGGCCGCGGCCACCGCGGTGTTCCAGGCGCTGAAGCCGGGCGACCACGTGCTGGCGCCGCAGGTCATGTACTGGAGCCTGCGCAACTGGCTGATGAACTTCGCCACCGAGTGGGGCCTGGACGTCGAGTTGATCGACATGACGAGCCCGGCGGCGGTGGCCACGGCGCTGCGGCCGGGCAAGACGGCGCTGGTGTGGATCGAGACGCCGGCCAACCCGCTGTGGACCGTGACCGACATCGCCGAGACCGCGCGCCTGGCGCATGCCGCCGGCGCGCTGCTGGCGGTGGACAGCACCGTGGCCACGCCGCTGCTGACGAAGCCACTGGCGCTGGGCGCCGACGTGGTGATGCACGCGGCCACCAAGTACCTCAACGGCCACAGCGACGTGATTGCCGGCGTGCTGGTGGTGCGCGAAGACTCGCCGTACTGGCAACGTGTGCGCAAGGTGCGCGCGCAGCTCGGCGGCACGCTGGGCTCCTTCGAGGCCTGGCTGCTGGTGCGCGGCCTGCGCACGCTGCACCTGCGCGTGCGCGCGGCCAGCAACTCGGCCATGGCCATCGCGCAGCACTTCGACGGCCACCCGCTGGTGGCCGAGGTGCTTTACCCGGGGCTGCCCCGCTGCCAGGGCCACGAGATCGCGGCGCGGCAGATGACGGGCGGCTTCGGCGGCATGCTGTCGATCCGCGTCGCCCCGTCGCAGCAAGGCGGCGAGGCGGCGGCCATCGCCGTGGCCGCGAAGACGGCGATCTGGAAGCGCGCCACCTCGCTGGGCGGCACCGAGAGCCTGATCGAGCACCGCGCCAGCGTCGAAGGAGCCGGCACGCCAGCGCCGCCGGACCTGCTGCGCCTATCCACGGGCCTGGAGGACGTGGGCGAACTGATCGCCGATCTGGAACAGGCGCTGGCGGCGGCCCACCGCTGAGCCGCATCGGCGCGGAGCAACCGATCGTCACACCCCTGCCGTTCGGGCTGAGCCTGTCGAAGCCCGCCTCTCCGTTCGGGCTGAGCTTGTCGAAGCCTGGTGGCGCGCCGCCGCTCACACTCGAAGCATCGCCGCGGCAAAGGCCTGTGCGGGCGGGGGCTGTGGCGTGATTTGAAGCGGTCGGCCCTGCGGGCCGACTCCCCTGCGATGCTCGGGTCCATGGCCCCGCCGCAAAACTCGCTACGCGGGCTGCGCCCGCTGCGCTCGAACAGTTGCGGCGAGTCAGTTCACGAAGCGCGCTGCGCGCGCGGGCCCTGAACCCTGCGCTTCTCGGCGCTTCAAGGTCACGCCACAGCCCCCGCCCGCACAGCCCTTTGCAACAACCAGGGTTTGCGTTCGGGCCCAACACCACAACGGATCCCAGAGCGGCAGGCGGTGCTGCGAGCCGATGACGCCAAAGCCCCGCCGCGACCGACCGGTGGCGCACCCGCCAGCAGCAGCACCAAGGTGCCCGTCACAACCCCCGTGCCGCCCCCAAGCAGGCGCACGGAAGCAGGTTTGACCCGACCATGAAACTTGTGCATCATCCCCGATGTAACTGAATTACATCGTGCGAGCCCGCAAGCCCACGCACCGGCCACCATGTCCTTCGACCTCGTTCTTTTCGGCGGCACCGGCGATCTCACCTGGCGCAAGCTGATGCCCGCGCTGTTCCAGGCCTTCCGCCACGGCAAGCTGCCGGAGGGCGGCCGCATCCTGGCGGTGGCGCGCGACGAGCGCAGCGACGCCGAATACCGCGACTACATCCGCGGCAAGTTCGCCGGCGTCGACGAGGCCAAGCAGCCCAACGACGACGAGTACGCACGCTTCGCCGAGATGCTGCACTACCGGCGCATGGACCTCTCGCAGCCGGAGGACTATCGCGGCCTGAAGGCCTGGGTCGACGAGCGTGGCGCGAGCACGGTGGTGCTGTTCCTGGCCACCAGCCCGCACCTGTTTCCAGTGATCTGTGCGCAGCTTGGCCAGGCCGGCCTGAACGCGCCGCACATGCGCGTCGTTCTTGAAAAGCCATTGGGCCACGACTTGCAGAGCGCGCAGGAGATCAACCGCGTCGTGCGCGCCGCCTTCACCGAAGAGCAGGCGCTGCGCATCGACCACTACCTCGGCAAGCCTGCGGTGCAGAACCTGATGGCGCTGCGCTTCGGCAACGCGCTGTTCGAGCCGCTGTGGCGCCGCGAGAGCATCGCCAACATCCAGATCACGCTGGCCGAGAGCATCGGCGTGGGCTCGCGCGGCGACTTCTACGACCGCACCGGTGCCCTGCGCGACATGGTGCAGAACCACGCGCTGCAGCTGCTGACGATGATCGCGATGGAGCCACCTTCGACGAACAACGCCGACGCCATCCGCGACGAGAAGCTGAAGGTGCTGCGCTCTCTGAAGCCCTTCACGCCCGAAACGGTGGCGCGCGACGTCGTGCGCGGCCAGTACAAGGCCGGCACGGTGGCGGGCAGCAAAGTGCAGGGCTACCTCGACGAGGTGAAGGTGCCCGCTGGCAGCGCCTGCGAGACGTTTGTCGCGCTGCGCACCGAGGTGCAGAACTGGCGCTGGGCCGGTGTGCCTTTCTACCTGCGCACCGGCAAGCGCATGCCGGCGCGCGACGCGCAGATCGTCGTCAACTTCCGCGAGGTGCCTCATCCCATCTTTCCGGGCACGAGCCGCGCGAACAAGCTCGTCATCAAGCTGCAGCCCGAAGACGGCCTGGAGCTGCACCTGCTCGCAGCCAAGGGTGGCGGCGCCAGCAGCAGCGGGCAAGAGCTGCTGTACCCGGTGAGCCTGGACCTCGACTTCGACAAGGCCTTCCCGAGCGAGCGGGTCGGCGGCTACGAACGCCTGCTGATGGACGCCATCGCCGGCCGCCTGAACCTCTTCGTGCGCAGCGACGAGCAGGAGCAGGCCTGGCGCTGGGTCGAGCC
>JBIJAP010000127.1:0-8523 GCA_044345715.1 Rubrivivax sp. | reverse complement strand
CGCGCTCACCCGTCTGGCCAAGGCGAATCTGCCCTACATCAGCGTGCTCACCGACCCCACGATGGGCGGCGTCTCGGCCAGCTTTGCCTTCATGGGCGACGTGGTGATTGCCGAGCCCAAGGCGCTGATCGGCTTTGCCGGCCCGCGCGTGATCGAGAACACCGTGCGCGAGAAGCTGCCCGAGGGCTTCCAGCGCAGCGAGTTCCTCGTCGGCACCGGCGCGCTCGACACCATCTGCGACCGGCGCCAGCTGCGCCCCACGATCGCCCGGCTGCTGGCGCTGCTGCAGAGGCAGTCGGCTGACGCGGTAGCCTGACGGCGCCACCCGGTCCGTTCGGGCTGAGCCCGTCGAAGCCCACGCTCACCACGCCCGTTCGGTCTGAGCCCCCCTCACCGTTCGGGCTGAGCCTGTCGAAGCCGCCGCCCAGCAAGCCCGTTCGGGCTGAGCTTGTCGAAGCCCCGCGCGCCACGGGCGCTTCGACAGGCTCAGCGCGAACGGTCAGATAGGCTCAGCGCGCATGGACAATTTGCCCGCAATGAACACCACCCGTTCCCTCGCCGACTGGCTTGCGCACTGCGCCGCCATGCACCCCAAGACCATGGACCTGTCGCTGGAGCGCACGGTCCAGGTCGCGCGCACGCTCGGCATCCAGTTCGAGGTGCCCGTCATCATCGTGGCCGGCACCAATGGCAAGGGCAGCACCTGCGCCATGCTGGAGAGCATCGCGCGGCACGCCGGCTACCGCACGGGCCTGTACCAGAAGCCCGAGCTCGTGCACTTCACCGAGCGCTGCAAGATCAACGGCCACGCGGTCGAAGAGGCCGTGCTGCTGCCGCACTTCGAGGCCGTGGAGCGCGCGCGCGGCGATACCACGCTGACGCAGTTCGAGTTCACCACGCTGGTCATCGCGCGTGCGCTGTCGATGGCGGCGGTGGACGTGGTCATCCTCGAGGTCGGCCTGGGCGGGCGCTACGACAGCGTCAACGCCTTCGACTCCGACGTGGCCGTCATCACCAGCATCGACCTCGACCACATGCAGTGGCTCGGCCCCGACCGCGAGAGCATCGGCCTCGAGAAAGCGCAGATCATGCGGCCCGGCCGGCCCTGCGTGGTGAGCGACCCGGTGCCGCCGCAGAGCGTGGTCAAGCATGGTGAATCGATCGGCGCCGACCTCTGGCTCGTGGGCCGCGACTTCAACCACCAGGGCGACCGCCAGCAATGGAGCTGGTCGGGCCGCGGCCGCCGCTACAGCGGCATGAGCTACCCGGCGCTGCGTGGCGCCAACCAGCTGATCAACGCCGCCGGTGCCATCGCGGCGCTGATCGCGCTGAAAGACCGGCTGCCGATCAATGCGCAGGCCGTGCGCACCGGCCTGGCGCTGGTGGACCTGCCGGGCCGCTTCCAGATCGTGCCCGGCCAGCCGGCACTGGTGCTGGACGTGGCGCACAACGCGCAGTCGGTGGCCGCGCTGGCCGCCAACCTCGACGCGATGGGCTTCTACCCCCGCACGCACGCCGTGTTCGGGGCCATGGCCGACAAGGACATCCCGGGCCTGCTGGCGAAGATCGTGCCGCTGGTGGACGTGTGGCACCTGTGCCCGCTTCCCAACCCGCGTTCGGCGGCGGTGGCTGACCTGGAAGCGATGGTCGCCACGGCAGCCCAGGGACGCATCGGCGGCGCGCCGGCCGTTCACCGCCATGCCGACCCGGCTGCAGCGCTGGCGGCGGCCGTGGCCGTCGCAGACCCCGCCGATAGAATCGTGGTGTTCGGTTCGTTCTACACCGTGGGTGGGGTGCTGAAGGCCGGTTTGCCCCGGTTGGGCGCGCCGCACGCGGCCTCGCCGCCGGCCTGAAAGTGGCCCTCTCTCCCTTTTGAATCAGCCTCAGCCGCGCCACCCCTGACCGCATGCGACTGCCGTTCTTCCGCCCCAAGAACGAGGCCGCCAAGGCAGGCCCCGCGCGCAAGCGGCCGCGCAGCGCGGCACCCGCCGCGCCGCCCGATGACGCCGCCATTGCCGCCGCTCGGACCCAGGCCCGCCGCCGCCTGGTGGGCGCGCTGGTGCTGCTGGCGCTGGGCGTGATCGGTTTTCCGCTGCTGTTCGAGACCCAGCCGCGCCCCTTGCCGCAGGACACGCCCATCGTCGTGGCTGCCGACGCCTTGCGGGCGGTACCAGCGACCACCTCGCCTGCGCCTGCGCGGCCTCTGCCGGTGACGCAGGCGCTGCCGGCCGATGCCGGCGTGGAGCCAGTGGTGCCCGCCTCGGCGCCTGTGGCGGCGGTGGCCACGCCCAAGTCCGCTTCGGCTCCGCCCCCGCCTCCGGCCACCAAGCCCCCGGTGGCCGTGGCCGCGTCGCCCAAGCCTGCCGCATCGGCACCCCGCCCGCCGCCGGCCGCCGCCACGCCGGCCACCGGCCGCTGGGTGGTGCAGGTCGGCGCCTACAACGACGTCGAGCGCCTGAAGGCTGCGCGCGCCAAGCTGCAGAAGCTGGGCTACGCCAGCTACACGCAGGATGTCGATTCCGCCACCGGCCGCCGCACGCGCGTGCGGGTGGGCCCGTTCAACACCCGCGCCGAGGCCGACGCGGTGGCGGCGCGCGTCAAGACTGTGGGCCTGCAGACGGCCGTACTGGCGCTGTGACGGCTGCGCCCAGGCTCCTGCCCCGATGACACTGCCGGCCCTCGGCCTCGTCGACTGGGTGCTGCTGGCGCTGATGGCGGTGTCGGTGGCCGTGGGCGTGGTGCGCGGCTTCGTCTTCGAGCTGCTGTCGCTGCTGGGCTGGGTGGTGGCCTGGTTTGCCGCGCAGTGGGGTTCGCCGCTGCTGGCGCCGCATGTGCCCGTGGGCGTGCCGGGCTCGGGCCTGAACGCCGCCGTGAGCTTCGGCCTGGCCTTTGCCGGCGCGCTGCTGGCCTGGGCGCTGCTGGCGCGGCTGGTGCGCTTGCTGATCCACGCCACGCCCTTGTCGATACCCGACCGGCTGCTCGGCGCCGGCTTCGGCGCGCTGCGGGGTGGCGTGCTGCTGCTGGCGCTGGCCACCGTGGTGGCGCTGACGCCGGCCTCACAATCGGCCACTTGGCGCGGCTCGCAGGGCGCGCGCTGGCTCGAGCAGGGTCTGGCGGTGCTGAAGCCGCTGCTGCCCGAGGCCGTGTCTCGCCATCTCCGAACCTGATACCGAACCCGAGGCAGCTCCCATGTGCGGCATCGTCGGTGCGATCTCCGTCGCACCCGTGAACCAGTTGATCTACGACGCGCTGCTGCTGCTGCAGCACCGCGGGCAAGACGCTGCCGGCATCGTCACGATGCAGGGCACCAAGTGCTTCATGCACAAGGCGCGTGGCATGGTGCGCGACGTCTTCCGCACCCGCAACATGCGCGCGCTGCCCGGCCAGGTGGGCCTGGGCCAGGTGCGCTACCCGACGGCCGGCAACGCCTACAGCGAAGAAGAGGCGCAGCCCTTCTACGTGAACGCGCCCTACGGCATCGTGCTTGTGCACAACGGCAACCTCACCAACGCGCAGGCGCTGAAGGAGGAGCTGTTCGACATCGACCGCCGCCACATCAACACCGAGAGCGACACCGAGGTGCTGATCAACGTGCTGGCGCACGAACTCGAGCTGGTGGCGCGCGACCTGCCGCTGATGCCCGAGCACGTGTTCAAGGCCGTGGGCGGCGTGCACCGGCGCGTGAAGGGCAGCTATGCCGTCATCGCGCTGATTGCGGGCCATGGCCTGCTGGCCTTCCGTGACCCGTACGGCATCCGCCCGCTGTGTTTTGGCGATGCCGTCACCGACAGCGGGCGCGAGTTCATGATCGCCAGCGAGTCGGTGGCGCTCGAGGGCACGGGCCACCGGCTGATCCGCGACGTGGCACCCGGCGAGGCCCTGTACATCGACCTGCACGGCAAGATCCACACGCGCCAGTGCGCCGAGGCGCCGACGCTGAACCCGTGCATCTTCGAGTACGTGTACCTGGCGCGGCCCGACAGCGTGATGGACGGCATCAGCGTCTACCAGGCGCGGCTGAACCTGGGCGAGACGCTGGCGCAGCGTGTCATCAACACCATGCCGCCGAGCGACATCGACGTCGTCGTCCCCATCCCCGAAAGCAGCCGCCCGAGCGCGATGCAGCTCGCGCACCGGCTGGGCAAGCCCTACCGCGAGGGCTTCGTGAAGAACCGCTATGTCGGCCGCACCTTCATCATGCCGGGGCAGGGCGTGCGCAAAAAGAGCGTGCGCCAGAAGCTCAACGCCATCGGCATGGAGTTCCGCGGCCGCAATGTGCTGCTGGTCGACGACAGCATCGTGCGCGGCACCACCAGCAAGGAGATCGTGCAGATGGCGCGCGAGGCCGGCGCGAACAAGGTCTACATGGCCAGCGCCGCGCCACCGGTGCGCCACCCCAACGTGTATGGCATCGACATGCCGACGAAGGAAGAGCTCATCGCGCACGGCCGCACGCTGGAGGAGATCCGCGACTTTATCGGCGCCGATCAGCTGATCTACCAGGACGTCGACGCCATGAAGCGCGTGGTGGCGGCTCTCAACCCCAAGCTGCGCGGCTTCGAGGCCAGCTGCTTCGACGGTCACTACATCACCGGCGATGTGAGCGCCGACGACTTTGCCGCGCTGCGCGCGCAGCGCCAGCTGCAGTTCGACCAAACCGAAAGTGAAGGCGAGGGCGACGGCGAGGGCCGCTCGCGCCTGGCGCTGCAGCAGGGCGAGGAGGATCGCCGGTGATCACGAAGAAGAGCTTCCCGCCCGGTACCCATCTCGACACGCTGGCCGTGCGCGAGGGGCTGCCGCCGTCGCCCTGGGGCGAAAACAGCGAGGCGATCTTTCTCACCAGCTGCTTCGTGCACCCCGACGCGGCCACCGCCGCGCGGCGCTTCGCCAACGAGGAAGACGCCTTCGTCTACAGCCGCTTCTCCAACCCCAACGTCACCATCATGGAGCGGCGGCTGGCGGCGCTGGAGGGCACCAGCGGCTGCATCGGCACCAGCAGCGGCATGGGCGCGATCCTGCTGATGTTCATGGGGCTGCTCAAGGTCGGCGACCACGTGGTCTGCTCGCGCAGCGTGTTCGGCGCCACCATCAAGCTGCTGCAGGGCGAATTCGGCAAGTTCGGCGTCGAAAGCACCTTCGTGAGCCAGACCGACGTGGCCGAGTGGAAGGCCGCGATGCGCCCGAACACCAAGCTGCTGTTCGCCGAGACGCCCACCAACCCAACGTGTGAAGTGTGCGACATCCAGGCGCAGGCCGACATCGCCCACGAGGCCGGCGCGCTGCTGGCGGTGGACAACTGCCTGTGCTCGCCCGCGCTGCAGCAGCCGGTGAAGTTCGGTGCCGACATCGTCATGCACTCGGGCACCAAGTTCCTCGACGGCCAGGGCCGCGTGAACGCCGGCGCGCTGTGTGCCGATGAGGCGCTGATCAACGAGAAGTTCGTGCCCGTGATGCGCAGCGCCGGCATGAGCCTGAGCCCCTTCAACGCCTGGATCGTGGCCAAGGGGCTCGAGACGCTGGGCGTGCGCGTGATGGCGCAGAGCGCGAACGCCCTGGCACTGGCGCAGTGGCTCGAGGCCCACCCGGCCGTCGAGCGCGTGTACCACCCCGGCCTGGCCTCGCACCCGCAGCACGCGCTGGCGATGCGGCAGCAGAACGGCGTCGGCGGTGCGGTGCTGTCCTTCGACGTGAAGGGCGGCCGCGAGAACGCCTTCGCGGTGATCGACGCCACCCGCCTGTGCAGCATCGCCGCCAACTTCGGCGATGTGCGTTCCATCATCACCCACCCATCCAGCACCACGCACGGCCGGCTGACTGAGGTGCAGCGGCAGGCCGCCGGCATCGGCCAGGGCATGATTCGCCTCGGCGTGGGGCTGGAGCATGTCGACGACATCCGGGCCGATCTCGACCGCGGCCTGTCAGCCCTCGCTGCTTGAACCCATGACTGTCCCGAGCACCCCCGCTTCAGCGGTGCGCACGCGCATCGCGCCTTCGCCCACTGGCTTCTTGCACCTCGGCACGGCGCGCACCGCGCTGTACTCCTGGGCCTACGCGCGTCACCACGGCGGCACCTTCGTGCTGCGCATCGAAGACACCGACGTGGCGCGTTCCACGCAGGAGTCGGTGGAGCAGATCCTCGAGAGCATGCAGTGGCTGGGCCTGGCCCACGACGAGGGCCCGATCTACCAGATGCAGCGCCTGGCCCGTTACCACGCGGTGGTGGAGCAACTCATCGCGCAGGGCCTGGCCTACCGCTGCTACGCCACGCCGGAAGAACTGGACGCCATGCGCGAGGCCCAGCGCGCGCGCAGCGAGAAGACGCTCTACGACCGCCGCTGGCGCCCCGCCGACGCCGAGCACCCGCACAAGCGCCTGCCCGAGCCGCCGGCCGGCGTGCAGCCGGTGGTGCGCTTCGCCAACCCGGTGGACGGCGCGGTCACCTGGAACGATCTCGTCAAGGGCCCGATCACCATCCGCAACGAGGAGATCGACGATCTCATCATTCTGCGAACCGATGGTGTGCCGACCTACAACTTCGCCGTCGTCGTCGACGACATGGACATGGGCATCACGCACGTGTTCCGTGGCGACGAGCACATCAACAACACGCCCTGGCAGATCAACCTCTGGCACGCCATCGGCGCGGCTTCGGGCCTGGGCTTGCCGCTGCCGCACTACGGCCACTGCCCGGTGATCCTGGGCGACGACGGCGCCAAGCTCAGCAAGCGCCGCGGCGCCGTCAGCGTGACGGCCTACAAGGACGCCGGCTACCTGCCCGAGGCCATGCTGAACTACCTCGCGCGCCTAGGCTGGAGCCACGGCGACGACGAGCTGTTTTCCCTCGAGCAGATGGTGGCCTGGTTCGACGGCAGCCACCTCGCCAAGAGCCCCGCGCAATGGGACCCGGCCAAGCTGGCCTGGGTCAACGCGCACCACATCAAGCAGGCGTCAGACGAACGCCTGGCCGGCCTCGTGCGCGAGCAACTGGCCACGCGCGGCGTGCTCACCGACGACGTGGCCCTGCTGGCCCGCGCCGCGGCGTTGTTTAAGGAGCGCTGCAGCACCACGGTGGAGCTGGCCGACTGGTGCGAGATGCTGTTCGTGCCAGTGGCGCCGCCCGAGGCCGAGCTCGCGGCCCACGTCACGGACGCCGTCAAGCCCGGCCTGCGTGTGCTGCGCGAGCGCCTGGCCGACGACGCCGCCACGCCCTGGGATAAGCCCGGCATCGCCGCCGCGCTGAAGGCTGTGCTCGCCGAGTGCGGCCTAAAGATGCCGCAGCTGGCCCCGGCCGTGCGCGTGCTGGTGTGCGGCCGCTCGCAAACGCCCAGCGTCGACGCCATGCTCGCGCTGTTTGCACGCGACAAGGTGCTGGCGGCGTTGCAGCACGTCTGATTGCTGGGCTATACTGTTGGGCTCTGCTTTGAACAGCACTTGCTCTCGACAGGACCGAAAGGTTCATGGGGGTATAGCTCAGCTGGGAGAGCGCTTGCATGGCATGCAAGAGGTCAGCGGTTCGATCCCGCTTACCTCCACCAACAGCCAGGGCAGGTGAGGTTCAAGGTGGCGAGAATTTCCAAAGAAGGTTCAGTCCCCTTCGTCTAGAGGCCTAGGACACCACCCTTTCACGGTGATTACAGGGGTTCGAATCCCCTAGGGGACGCCAAGTTGGTCTGCCAGCGGCAACGCAGCAGATGGCACTTGGGCCATGACTCAAAGCCCGCAAGGCTTGAATCACGGGCCAAAGCCGCTGGAGTGGTAGTTCAGTTGGTTAGAATACCGGCCTGTCACGCCGGGGGTCGCGGGTTCGAGCCCCGTCCACTCCGCCAAGCTCTTGAAGAAGCCATCGCATGCATCATGCGGTGGCTTTTTTCTTGCCCGCGCGTTTTCTCTGACCCGCGCCCTGCTGCGCCACGATCCGAACAACCGAACCGGAGACACCCAGCATGGCCCAACACTTCATCGCCGGGCAGTGGGTCGCATCATCCAGCGGCGAGACGCTGCCGGTGATCGACCCTGCCACCGGCCAGCCCTTCGATCAGATTCCGCGCGGCACCGCGGCCGACATCGACGCCGCCGTATCGGCCGCCCGCGCCGCGCGCAACGGCGCCTGGGGCCGCCTGACCGCCACCGAGCGAGGCCGCATCCTGATGCGCATGAGCGCGCTCATCCTCGAGCGCCAGGAGTCGCTGGCGCAGCTGGAAGCGCGCGACACCGGCAAGCCGATGAGCCAGGCGCGCAACGACATCGTCGTGGCCGCGCGCTACTGCGAGTTCTACGGCGGCGCGGCCGACAAGCTGCACGGCGAGCACCTGCCCTACCTGAACGACTTCCAGGTCGTCGTCGTGCACGAGCCCTATGGCGTGACGGCGCACATCCTGCCCTGGAACTACCCGGCGCAGATGTTCGGCCGCTCGGTCGTGCCGGCGCTGGCCACCGGCAACGCCGCCGTGCTCAAGCCCAGCGAAGACGCCTGCATGACGCCGCTGGCCTTGTGCGGCATCGCCAAGGAAGCCGGGCTGCCGG
>JBIJAP010000108.1:0-9419 GCA_044345715.1 Rubrivivax sp. | reverse complement strand
GCGCTGATGCGCGGCAAGGCCTCGATGCTGGGTGCGGCCTCGGGTGCGGTGGCGGGCCTGGTGGCCATCACGCCGGCTTGCGGCTTCGTCGGCGTCGGCGGTGCGCTGGTCATCGGCCTGATCGCCGGTGTGGTGTGCCTGTGGGGTGTGAACGGCCTGAAGAAGATGCTGGGCGCAGACGACTCGCTCGACGTCTTCGGCGTGCACGGCGTCGGCGGCATCCTGGGTGCGTTGCTGACGGGCGTGTTCGCCAGCCCCAGCCTCGGCGGCACCGGCATCTGCGACTACGTGGCCAACACCTGCGGCAGCTTCGGCGGCATCGGCTCGCAGGTCTGGATCCAGCTGCAGGGGGTGATCTACACGGTCATCATCTCCGGCGTGGTCGCGTTCATCGCCTTCAAGATCGTCGACCTCACCATCGGCCTGCGCGTGGCTGAAGACGAAGAGCGCGAAGGTCTGGACATCGCCAGCCACGGCGAGACGGCCTACAACAAGTGATGAACGGACACCCGGCGCGCTGAGCGCGCCGGCGTCAACCGACGGGGCCCGTGCTGAGCACGAGGCCCCGTTTCTCCATCTGGGCGGCCCTCTCGACGGCCGTGATTTGGGCGGAGAATGGCCCGTCTGACGAGGTGATCATGGTTCCGCATCTGACGACAGCCCTGACGGGCCCCATCAACGAACTCGAGCAGCGCATCCTCGAGTCCATGCCCGCCATCGAGCGCTGGTTCCGGCTCGAGTGGATGGAGCACACGCCGGCGTTCTATGCCTCGGTCGATCTGCGCAATGCCGGCTTCAAGCTGGCGCCGGTGTCGACCGACCTGTTCCCGGGCAGCTTCAACCACCTCACGCCCGAGATGCTGCCGTTGGCAGTGCAGGCGGCCATGGCGGCCATCGAGAAGATCTGCCCCGAGGCGCGCAACCTGCTCGTCGTGCCCGACGACGCCACCGACGACCCGTTCTACCTGGCCAGTGTGCAGCGGCTAGTGCAGATCTTCACGCAGGCGGGCCTGAACGTGCGCCTCGGTTCGGCCGATCCGGCGGTCACGAAGCCGGTGACGCTGGCCGTGCCCGAAGGCGGCGAGCTCACGCTGGAGCCGCTGCTGCGCAGCAAGACGCGCCTCGGGCTCAAGGACTTCGACCCCTGCACCATCCTGCTGAACAACGATCTGGCGCACGGCATCCCGCGCGAGTTCCACAACCTGCACGAGCAGTACCTGCTGCCGCCGCTGCACGCTGGCTGGACCGTGCGCCGAAAGAGCCGCCACTTCGAGAGTTATGAAGAAGTGGCGAAGAAGTTCGCCAAGCTGCTGGGCATGGACCCCTGGCTCATCACACCGATGCACAGCCGCTGCGGCGAGGTCGACTTCGACGACGCGGCGGGGCTGGACTGCGTGCGCGCCAACGTCGAGGCGGTGCTGGGCAAGGTGCGGCGCAAGTTCAAGGAGTACGGCATCAACGAGCGGCCGTTCGTCGTCATCAAGGCCGACCACGGTAACCTCGGCCGCGGCGTCGTGACGGTGCGCGACGTGCGCGACCTGGCCGATGCCGTAGCGCTGCGCGGCCGCATGGGCCTGGCCAAGGACGGGCAGGCCATCACCGAGGTGCTCATTCAAGAGGGCGTGCCGAGCTACGAGCGCGTGCACGGCGCGGTGGCGGAGCCGGTGGTCATGACGATGGACCGTTATGTCGTCGGCGGCTTCTACCGGGTGCATGCCGAGCGCGGCGCCGACGAGAACCTCGGCGGCCCCGGCTCCAGCTACGTGCCGCTGGCCTTTGCCGAGGCCAGCACGCTGCCCAAGCCGGGCGCCAAGCCCGGTGCCAGCGCGCCAAACCGCTTCTACATGTACGGCGTGATGGGCCGGCTGGCGATGCTGGCCGCGGCCTACGAACTCGAAGCCACCGACCCCGAGGCCGAGAACTTCGAATGAGCGAAGCGGCCCCTCGCGGGCACGCCGCGCTGCCGGCGCTGACGCTGGCGGCCATCGGCGTCGTCTACGGCGACATCGGCACCAGCCCGCTCTATGCGCTGAAGGAAGTGTTCGCGCACGGCCGCGTCGAGATGACGCCCGAGCACGTGCTGGGCATCCTGTCGCTGGTGTTCTGGACGATCACGGTCGTCGTCACGCTCAAGTACGTGACGCTGATCCTGCGCGCCGACAACCACGGCGAAGGCGGCCTCATCGCCATGCTGGCGCTTGCTTCGCAGGCCGTGAAAGACCGCCCGGTGCTGCGCTCGCGCCTGCTGCTGCTGGGCATCTTCGGCACGGCCATCTTCTTCGGCGACGGCGTCATCACGCCCGCGATCAGCGTGCTGTCGGCGGTCGAGGGCCTGGAGGTGGCGGCACCCGGCCTGCACCGCTTCGTGGTGCCGGTGACGCTGGTGGTGCTGACGCTGCTGTTCGCGGCGCAGCGTTTCGGCACGGCCGTGGTGGGGCGCTGGTTCGGACCGATCACGCTGGTCTGGTTCGGCGTGCTGGCGGTGCTGGGGGTGGTGCACATCGTGCGCAACCCGGGTGTGCTGGTGGCGCTGTCGCCCCACCATGCCCTGGGCTTCATCGCGGCCGAGCCCGGCGTGGCCTTTGTCGCGCTGGGCGCCATCGTGCTGTGCGTCACCGGGGCGGAGGCGCTATACGCCGACCTCGGCCACTTCGGCAAGAAGCCGATCCGCCTGGCCTGGGCCTTTGTCGTCATGCCGGCGCTGCTGCTCAACTACTTCGGCCAAGGTGCGATGCTGCTGCAGCACCCCGAGAACGTGGCCAATCCGTTTTACGAGATGGCGCCGCAGTGGGCGCTGGTCCCGCTCATCGGGCTGGCCACCGCGGCCACCGTCATCGCCTCGCAGGCGCTCATCACGGCGGCGTTTTCGGTCACGAAGCAGGCGGTGCAGCTGGGCTACATCCCGCGGCTGCGCCTCCTGCACACCAGCGTGCGCGCCAGCGGGCAGATCTACATCCCCTTCGTCAATTGGAGCCTCTACGTCTGTGTCGTGTTCGCCGTGGTGGTGTTCGGCAGCAGCAGCGCGCTGGCCTCGGCCTACGGCATTGCCGTCACGATCGACATGACCATCACCACGGTGATGACCTTCTTCGTCATCCGCTACGCCTGGAAGCTGCCGCTGGCGCTGTGCGTGGCCGCCACCGGCTGCTTCTTCGTTGTCGACATCGTGTTCCTGGCGGCCAACATCGTGAAGGTGTTCGAAGGCGGCTGGTTCCCGCTGGCCATCGGCGGCGTGATGTTCGTGCTGATGACCACCTGGAAGGCCGGCCGCCGCCTGATGGCCGAGCGGCTGCGCGACGAGGCGCTGGAGCTCGTGCCCTTCATCGAGAGCCTGTTCATCGCGCCACCGATCCGCGTGCCCGGCACCGCGGTGTTCCTCAGTGCCGAGAAAGGCAGCACGCCCTTTGCGCTGCTGCACAACCTGAAGCACAACAAGGTGCTGCACGAGCAGAACCTGTTCGTCACCGTCGAGCACCACGAGGTGCCCTGGATCGGCTTCGGCAAGCGCGTCGAGCTGCAGGCGCTGGGCCACGACTGCTGGCAGGTGACGCTGCACTTCGGCTTCAAGAACGAGCCCGACGTGCCCGAGGCGTTGAAGCTGCTCGCCGGCCGCGGTATCTTGCTCGACGACATGGAAACGAGCTACTTCCTTAGCCGCGACACCGTGATCCCCACGCACAGCGGCGCGGGTGCCCGGGCGATGGCGCTGTGGCGCGAGAAGCTCTTCGCCAGCATGCACCGCAATGCCGCGGGCGCGGCCGACTTCCTGCACCTGCCGACGAACCGTATCGTCGAGCTGGGCACCAAGGTAGAGATCTGATCAGGCCGCGGCGAGCAGCTGCGAGAACAGCTTGGTCGGACGCGGCCGGTAGGGGCTCACGCGCTTGGCGATCTCGGCAATGTGCTCCGGCGTCGTGCCGCAGCAGCCGCCAGCGATGTTGAGGAAGCCGCTCTTCGCGAACTCCTCCATCAGCGCGGCGGTGACCTCGGGCGTTTCGTCGAAGCCGGTGTCGCTCATGGGGTTGGGCAGGCCGGCGTTCGGGTAGCAGCTGATCCAGGTGTCGAAGGCCACCTTCGACAGCTCTTCGATGTAGGGCCGCATCAGCGCCGCGCCCAAGGCGCCGTTCAGGCCCACGGCCAGCGGGCGCGCGTGGCGCACGCTGTGCCAGAAGGCGGCCACGGTCTGGCCGCTGAGGATGCGGCCGGAGGCATCGGTCACGGTTCCGCTCACGATGACGGGCAGGCGTTCGCCGGTGTCTTCCATCAGCTCATCGAGCGCGAAGATGGCGGCCTTGGCGTTGAGCGTGTCGAAGATGGTCTCGACGAGGAACAGGTCGCAGCCGCCCTCGAGCAGGCCTTCGGCCTGCTCGCGATAGGCGGCGCGCAGCTCGTCGAAGCTGACGTTGCGCGCGCCGGGGTCGTTGACGTCGGGGCTGATGCTGGCGGTCTTGGGCGTCGGGCCTAGCGCGCCGGCAACGAAGCGCGGCTTGTCGGGTGTGCTGTGGCGGTCGCAGGCCACGCGGGCCAGGCGCGCGGCAACCACGTTCATCTCGCGCGCCAGGTGGGCCAGGCCGTAGTCCTCTTGTGCGATGCGGGTGGCGCCGAAGGTGTTGGTCTCGATCAGGTCGGCACCCGCCGCCAGGTACTGCTCGTGGATGCCCTGGATGACATCGGGCCGCGTCAGCACCAGCAGTTCGTTGTTGCCCTTCAGGTCTTTCGGGTGCGCGGCCAGTTGCTCGTTGCGGAAATCTGCCTCGCCGAGCTTGTGGCGCTGGATCATCGTGCCCATGGCGCCGTCGATGATGGCTATGCGCTGCTGCAGAATGTCAGGCAGGGCGGCGCCGCGGGTATAGCGGGCGGTCGGGTTTGTCGAGGTGGTGGACGTGGGCGCGTTCATCTGCCGATTGTAGGAAGCCCGTCAAGACCGGGCCGCGCCGCGCGCATGAAGCATCTCACTCCCCTCGAAACCTGGTCGTTCCTGCAAGCACACCCCGACGCGCTGTTCGTCGACGTGCGCATGGAGATCGAATACCTCTACGTCGGCCACCCGCCCGGCGTGGTGCACATCGCCTGGTACGAATACCCCGAGATGCGGGCCGACGCCGAGGGCTTCGTGCGCCAGGTGCGGCGCGAGGGCGGACGTGAAGACCGGCCCGTGGTGCTGCTGTGCCGCTCGGGCAAGCGCACCATCGAAGCCGGCGAGGCGCTCGAGGCAGCAGGCTTCTCGGAGGTGGTGAACGTGCTGCACGGCTTCGAGGGCGAGCTCGACGACCACTTCCAGCGCGGCCGCCTCAACGGCTGGCGCCACGACGGCCTGCCCTGGGAGCAGCTCTAGCAGTCCGCCAACAGGCCCAAGGCGCGCGGTAGCGGATGCCCCGAGAGCTTGCCGGCCCGTGGGCAACCGAGGGGAGGGCGTTCACATCACATCAGTGCAACACGACCGTTTGCTGCGCGGCGTCGGCAAAGCCGGCGATGTACTCGTCGAGGGACTCCTGGCTCGGCCCCTGCTGCACCAGTTGCTGCACGCCCCGCTCGAAGCGCGCGGCCAGGGCGCCCTGCAGGTAGATCTCCTTGCGTGCGAACTTGTCCACGATCTCGAAGCCGCCCGCCGCGGTGCCGGGTTCGCGGCCGGGGGTGTCGAAACGCACGACCACGAAGCTGTCGGAGTTGTAGAGCATTTCCATGCCCTGCTACCTGAGGCGATGGAGCCCCGGTTTCAAGCCCCTCCGGTCAGGCCGAAGGCTCATCGCCAGGTCAGCGTCTCGCGCCAGATCTCGATGCCCGACTCGGCGTCGGGGCCGGCATTGCGCCACGCGGCGCGCAGCGGCAGGTGGCGGGCGGACGGGTCGAGCCAGATGAGCACCTCGGTGTCCCAGGCTCGCCGTGGATCACGCCGCAGCGCCAGCGCCGGCTGGTCGGCGCCTTCGGCCCGCGACACGGGCTCCAGGCCGACGGCGACGAAGGTCCAGACATCGGCGTCACCACGCGGGCCCACCACCCACATCGACACCTCGGCGCCGGGCTCGCGCAGCGCCGGGTCGGCGTCGACGATCGCGGCCAGCTGCAGCAGCCAGCTCAGTCGGTCCTGCACCCCTGGCGGCAAGGGCAGTTCGACGGCCGGGCCGCTGAAGCTGATGCGGCCGCCGCCGGCCTCGCGCTGGAAGTTCACCGCGCGCTGGTCGCGGCCCCGGCGGCCCTCGACAAAGCGCAGCGGCTCCAGGCCTGTCGGGCCGGGCCGGCCCTCGCTGCGCAGGTGGCCGACCTCGCGGCCGAGCACCCGGGTTTGCTGGCTCAGCTTATAGCTGTCGGCGCCTGCCGCATAGCTCCAGGTGGCGCGGCCGGCCAAGGCGCCGCGGCGCAGGCGGAATTCGGCCTCGAAGGGCGGGGGCAGCGCGGCAGCGTAAAGGGGCACCGCCTTGGCCTGGACGGCGGCGGTGGCGGGGGTAGGCGGGGGCGCGGCTGGGGCCGCTACCGGGATGCCGGGGTCGGCCACAGCCTCGGGTGTGTCGGCAACGGCCGGGCGCAGGGCCTCTGGCGGTGCTGCCGGGCGGGTGGGTGCCGGCGCCAAGGCCGCCGGGCGGGGCGCGGGTGGCGCTTCGGCAGCCGGCGTGGGAGCCGGCTCGGCGGGCGCGGCCGCCACCGGCCGCAGCGGCACGATGGTGCGCACCGGGGTCGTCGCCGGCACGGTGGCCATCGGCGGCGCGGCCGACGACGACGGCAGCCCCGGGCCGGCCCAGCGCACCAGCAGCAGGCCGTGCACCAGCACCACGCCGGCCACCACCGCGGCCACCGGCCACGGGGGGAGGGCGGGTGCACCCCTACTCTTCGCAGAGGGCAAGTCAGGCGCGGCGCTCACCCCACAATAGTGCCACCCTACCCCCTGTCACATGAAGCTCGCCACCCTGATGGACGGTTCGCGCAATGGCCAGCTGGCCGTTGTCTCGCGCGACCTCACGCTCGCCCACTTCGCCACCGGCATCGCCACCACGATGCAGCAGTTGCTCGACGACTGGAACTTCGTCTCGCCGCAGCTCGAAGACCTGTCGGCCACGCTCAACGGCGGCAAGGCCCGCCACGCCTTCCCTTTCGAGCCTGCCCGTTGCCTGGCGCCGCTGCCGCGCCCGGTGGCCTGGCTGCGTGCCAGCGGCCCGGCCCTCGAGGCCGCTGCCGGTGGCGCGCTGGCGGGTGCCCGGCTGCCGCTGGTGGCCGACGCGGCCGACGCGCCCTTCGAACTGCTGCCGCAGATGGCCGTGATCACCGGCGACGTGCCCCGGGGTGCCGACGCCGACACCGCGCTCGAGAGCGTGCGCCTGGTGCTGCTGGGCGCCGATGCGCCGCAAGGCGCGGCCGATGCGGCGGCCTGGCGGCTGCACACCCATGCGCTGGCGGGCTTCGGCCCGGTGGCCGTGACGCCCGACGAGCTGGGCCCCGCCTGGCGGCAGGGTCGTTGCGACGGCCTGCTGCGCGTGCTGCGCCAGGGCCGCGAGTGGTGGCGCTTCGACACCGCCGGCGCCGCCGGCTTTGGCAGCCTGGTCGCCGCCGCGGCCCGGCGCCGCCCTCTGGCCGCCGGCACCTTGCTGGCGCAGAACCTGGGCCCCGCGACTCAAGGCGCGCCTGCGGCCGCCGAAACCGCTGCGATGGACCTCCGCCTCGCCCCTGGTGACCGCCTGTCGATCGTGTTCGACACCGCCGCAGCCGATGCGCCGCTGGGCCAGCTCACGCTGAGCGTCGACGCCCCGGCTGACGACACCGCCACCGCCTGACGGCCTGGCCATGAACGAGCTGCCTGCCTGGCTCAAGCACACCACGGTCTGGCTGCTGCTCGGGCTGATGTTGTTCCTGGGCGTGCAGGCGTGGCAGGCGCGCGAGCGCCAGACGCGCTTCAGCTTCGACGGCCAGACGGTGGAGATCCGCCGCGCCGCCGATGGCCACTACCACTGGATGGGCCGGCTCGCCGGCCGCGAGGTGGAGTTCCTCGTCGACACCGGCGCCACGCGCACGGCCATCCCGATGCGCCTGGCCGAGGAACTGGGCCTGCCGAGCGTCGGCACCACCCAATCGGCCACCGCGGGCGGCACGGTGCAAGGCCAGGTCGTCGTCGGCGGGCTCGAGCTCGACGGGGGCGTGCGCGCCGAGCGGCTGCACATCGTGGCGCTGCCGCAGCTGCACGCGCCGCTGCTGGGCATGGACGTGCTCGGCCGCCTGGCCTGGCAGCAGGACCGCGGCGTGCTGCGCATCGACCTGGGCGGCGCGCGCTGATGGCAGGCGGCGTGCCCGGCGCCAGCCGCCGCGCCTGCTGGACGCGCTTGTTCATCGGGGGGCCGGTGCTGGCCCTGATCACAGGCGCCGCTGCAGCCGAAGTCACGCGCTCGGTGCTGCCAGCCGTGGCCTCGCCGTCGCTGGCCAGCGCACCGGCGGCCCGCACCTTGTGCCCGCCGGCCTTGCCGCAGGCCAGCGCGGCCGAGCAGGCCGCCGCGCCGCGCGACCGCGGCCTGCTCTGGCGCGCCACGCGCGACGGCCGCGTGCTGCATCTGTACGGCACGCTGCACGTCGGCAAGCCGCACTGGAAGAAGCTGGGCCCGCGCACCAGTGCCGCCCTGCGCGACAGCGACGTTCTCGCGCTGGAAATCGACCCGCTGGACCCGGCCCTCGGCGCCGCCATGGCCGAGCTGCCTTACCCCCGGCAGTTCTCGGCCGCGATGCGCGAGCGGCTTGACCTCGCCTACCGCCGCGCCTGCATGGCCCCCGAGGCCCTGGCCACCCTGCACCCCCTGCTGCAGCTGACGACGCTGACGGTGATGGAAGCCCGCTGGTTCGGCATGGACCCGGCCTATTCGGCCGAGCTCACGCTGGCCGGGCAGCCGCGCAACGGCAGCCGGCGGCTGGTGGCGCTCGAGACGCCGGCGCTGCAGATCCGCGCCCTTGTGCCGGCCGAAGAAGCCGAGGCCCAGGCGATGTTCGAGCAGGGCCTGGAGCAGCTCGAGAACCAAAGCGCGCGCCGCGTGCTGCAGAAGCTGGCCACCGCCTGGGAAAAGGGCGACCTGGCCACGCTGGAAGACACCAGGGCCTGGTGCGAATGCCAGCTCAACGACACCGACCGGGCGCTGATGGCGCGCCTGACCGATGCCCGCAACGCCGCGCTGGCGGCCGGCATCGTGGCCCAGCACCGCGCCGGCAAGCGCGTGTTCGCGGCCGTGGGTGCACTGCACATGGCCGGGCCGCAGTCGCTGCCCCGGCTGCTCGAACAGCAGGGCTTCAAGGTCGAGCGCATCAGGTTCTGATCGCACGCTGCTGGCGTACGATGCCTGCGCGGCCACCGCCGGCCGCGACAGTGCTGAACGAGAACCTCGCGATGAACCCTGCGGCCGACTTCGCCCGCCACGTGCCGGGCTTCGACTTCCTGCAGGGCCTGCTGAAGA
>JBIJAP010000107.1:0-9465 GCA_044345715.1 Rubrivivax sp. | reverse complement strand
CCGGCGTGAAGACCAGCAGCGTGAGACCCCACTGCGGCACGATGCCACCGTGGCGGGCCACCGCCAGCGCGTGCGCGGTTTCGTGCAGCAGCTTGAGCACCGGGAAGACGAGCCACGTCATCAGCAGGACGTGCGGGCTGTGCAGCCAGCGGCCGGTGAAATCGGCCACCAGGCCGGCCTGCTGCACGCTGGCCGCCAGCCCCAGCGCCATCAGCAGGGCGAAGGCGACCGCGCCGCCGCGGCTGAACAGCAGCCGGCCCAGCGGCTGCAGCGGCTGCAGCCAGCGCTGCGGGCTGCCCAGCGGCAAGCGCCAGGCCAGCAGCGAGCCCCGCGTGGCCGGCGTCGGGCGCGGGGCGCCGGCGTCCAGCGGCGCCATGGCGCCGAAGTCGGGCTCGGCGTCGAAGGCCAGGAAGCCCTCGCGGTACAGATGCATCACGTGCAGGACGAGCTCGTCCTGCGTGGGCGCGTCATCGCGCTGCTCGCGCAGGAGGATCTCCCACAGCTGCTGCAGCGTCAGGCGTCCGTCGCAGCGGCCGGCCAGCGCGTAGGCGGCCGGGTCCAGGCGCACGCGGCGCAGACCGTCGGGCGAGGCCAGCACCACCCACGGTTGGCCGCGCACGAGGATGCGGTCGGCCTGCACGCCGTCGTGCAGGCGCGGCCGCAGCTCGGCGACGCGGAACCACTGCTCCGACAGCAGCGGCGTGGCGCGGCCGGCGTCCGCCGCCAGGGCCGCCCAGGCGCTCATCCCCACAAGCGCCACCACAGGCGCCGCGCGGCGGCGGAGAGGTCGGCCAGCCAGCCGGTCGCCAGGCCGCGCTCGCCCACCACGACGCGGCCGCTGCCCGACAGCCCCGGGCGCAGCTCGGCCGGGGGGTCCAGCACCTCGGCCTCGACCTCGAAGACGTTGCGGCCCTCCACGGCCTTGGCCATGGGCGACACATGGCGCACCTCCAGCGCCAGCGACTTCCAGGGCAGCGCGGACAGCATCAGCTCGCCCGACTGGCCGGTGCGCACGCGGCCGACGTCGTCCTCGCCAACCTCGACGATCACGCGGAACTGGCCCAACGGCGCCAGGACCAGCAGCTCCTCACCCTGCTGCAGCGGGGCCCCGAGGCGCTGGCCGAGATCGCCCTGCACCACCACGGCGTCGAAGGGGGCCTGCAGGCGCGAGCGCTCAAGCTGCGAATCCACCAGCGCCAGCTGCGCCTGCGCCTGGCGCAGCCGGGCGAGCTGGATCATCACCTGGGCGCGGTCGGCCTTGGCGTTGGCCTCGGCCAGTGTGCTTTCGATCTGCACCGATTGCGCGGACAGCCGGTCCTGCTCGAGCCGCAGGTCCTCCTCGGCCAGTTCCACCAGGACCTGGCCCGCACGCACGGTATCCCCCGGGCGGACGTGGGCCTGCTTGAGGAACCCCGCCGCCGGGGCGACGAGCACGCGCTGCACGGCGCCCTCCACGCGCGCCCGGCCACCCACCTCGTGCGCGACGGGCCAGGCGCCGAGGCCGCCGAGCACGAGCAGGCCGGCCGCTGCACCGGCACCGGCCAGCCAGACGGACCGGCGACCGCCCAGCCGCCGCCAGCGCTGCTGGATCCGCCAGCGCAGGCTGTGCTCGCGCTGCCGCAGCAGGCCAAGCACCGGCGCGGCGAAGGCCGCGGCGTGCTCCAGCCACGCCACGTCGGCAGCACCCAGCGGCCTGGCCTGCGAGCCCTGGCGCCGCAGGCAGATCACCCCGGCGGCCCGCAGTGGTTGCAGTGGATCGGCAGACGCGCCGGCCTGGCCTGGCAGCAGCACGCAGGCCACCGAGCCGGCGTAGTCGCCAATGAGCCGGCGCTGCGCCAGCCGTATGCGCGGCACCGGCTCCGGGCCTGTCTCGGGGGTGGCCACCGAAGCACCTTGGTCCAGCGCCTCGTACATCGCCGCCAGCAGGGCCCGCACCTGCGGCTGGTTCGGCTCGGTGGGCGCACCTGACGAGCGCACCAGGGTCTGCAGCCGCCCGCGGTCGAACAGACCGATGGCGACCTCGTCGCCGCCCAAGGCCTCGGCCACCAGCCGGGCCAGGCGGCTGACGGCCTCGCGGTGCGACCGCGCCTCCAGCAGCGCCGCCTGGATGTCCAGCAGCCGCTTCAGGGCCGAGGCGAGCGAGCGCGCAGGTGTCGGCACGCCCGGCATCGGGCCCGCCCGCGCCGGGGTCGGCGAGGCGACAAAGGCCGGCCGTGCGGCCACGGGCTCGTCGACGGCGCTGGTCATCGGAAAAGGGGCGGTCATGGGCGATCGGGACGCGGGACTGCGCTGCAGTGAGTTTGGGTCGCGGGTCGCCGGAGAAAGGGCCGATAAGCGGCGGCGGCGCTCGGCAATTCGGGCCCACCGGCCTACGGAGCATCCGAGAACGCCCATGCAGCGCGCGGTCAGCCTGATGGGTTCTCACTCGATCGGCATGCTGCCCGGCGTGCGACTGAAGTTCGACCGCCTGCCCAAGGGCCCCAAGGCGACCTGCTGGGCTGCATGCACGTCACACCTTGGGCCCCGCAGCCGCCCAACCGAGCACTCTAAACAGCAAAATCAGTGGAATCCCGACACTTACTCAAAGGGGTATCGAGTAGCACTTTACTGAGGACTTTGCACTCCGATTGCGCGAAAGTCGGGCTTCAAAACGGTTACTTTCGGGTAGCGCGCTCGCATGGATCGGCATGTGATGCGGGCTCAGCGTGTTTTCTTTGTCCAGAAGGGACCTCATGACGCAAGCAACCCGGGTCGTATACGGGCCAACTTTCGCAGCGCTCGCCGCAACCGCCGCCTTGGGCTTGATGGTGGCGCCGATGCCGGCGATGGCGGCCGCTGCCCCCAGCGTCAGCGGCGCCGATACCGCCTGGATGCTGATCTGCACCGTGCTCGTGATGCTGATGACCATGCCCGGCATCATCTTGTTCTACAGCGGCATGCTGCGCACCAAGAACTCCTTGTCCATCGTGGCGCACACCATTGCCGCCGCGTCAGCCGTGACCTTGATGTGGGCGGTGGTGGGCTATTCGCTGGCGTTCACCCCCGGCGATGGCTTGATCGGTGGTTTCACACGTGTGCTCGGTTCGAATCTCCTGGGTGCACGCGGCGGCACCCACCCCTCTGCGCCCACGGTGCCCGAGTCGGCGTTCTTCATGTTTCAGCTTGCGTTTGCCATCATCACCTTTGCCATCATCTTGGGCGCCACCGCAGAGCGCATGCGCCTGAGTGTGACGGTGGTGTTCGCCGGGCTGTGGTCGGTGCTGGTGTATGCGCCCGTGGCGCACTGGATCTGGCACCCCACGGGCTGGCTGGCCGCCATGGGGCACATGGACTTTGCCGGCGGTACTGTGGTGCACATTGCTTCCGGCGCCAGCGGGCTGGTCGCCGCCTGGGTGCTGGGTCCGCGCAAAGGGTTTGGCCGCGAACCCATGCTGCCGCACAACCTCTTGGTGACGGTACTGGGCGGCGGCCTGCTGTGGGCTGGCTGGTTCGGCTTCAACGCCGGGTCGGCGTTTGAAGCCAGCGGCCGCGCCGCCGGTGCACTGCTCACCACCCAGGTCGGTGCCTGCGCCGGCGCAGCGGCCTGGGGCGTGGGTGAGTACGTGCGACGCGGGCAGTGGAGCGTTCTGGGCACCATCACCGGCGCCATTGCTGGGCTCATTGCCATCACACCAGCGTCGGGTTTTGTCGACATTCCGGGTGCCATGGCCATTGGTGCGACCTCGGGTTTGGTTTGTTTTGTGTGCGTGGTGGGTTTCAAGGCTCGCACCGGCATTGACGACGCACTGGATGTGTTTGCCCTGCATGGCGTGGGCGGGCTCATTGGCACCGTCTTGACGCCCGTGTTTGCCGTTGCCAGCATCGCGTCGGTGACGGCCACGGTGTGGACCAACTTGCTGGGCGCGATGGCCGTCATGGCCTATGCGGGCGCCGCCACCTGGCTGATCCTGCGCGCGATCGGCTTGGTCATGAAACTGCGCGTGTCGCCTGAGCACGAGCGCGTGGGGCTCGACATCGCCGAACACGGTGAAATGTTGTCGCCCGGCTCGTGATCAAGGGTGTGAACGACCATGAGCACCGCAGGCGCTTCACCTGACAGTTCAGTCTTGAACTTCGTGACTCGCATGGTGGTGCCCATGCGGCGTGAGTTTGGCCGCTCACTGGACGTGCAGCTTTTTCTGCGTGACACCGAGTACGCACGCGTGGTGCTGGAGCAAGCGTTGACCAGCCGTGATCAGCGCTTGCGAGACTATGCCGACTACGTCAGCCGCCATTTGTCAGGGGCTCGAGTGGCCAAGCCGCCCGCGGTTCCTGCCACCCTGCCTGCGCAGCTCGCGGAACCTGGGCCGGGCGCGATCCCGGTGGCCCCCGAAACGGGTTCATCAGAGCCGACCGAGGCGGAGCTCCGGGCGCGGATGATGCGCAAGTACACCACGGGTTTGCGCTGAGCCGCGGGCCAGCGCGCATGCGCGCCGGCTCAGCCCGTGGCGAAGCGGGTTACTCCACCGCCTTGACCATGCCCTCGACCACCTTCTTGGCGTCGCCAAACACCAGGATGGGCATGCCGTAGATGGCGCTGCCCGTCACATGCGCGGCCGGGTTGAGCACCTCGTTGGCGCCCAGGATGATGGCCACGTCGGCCTGGCCAGATTCACCGTTGATGTCTTCCATCTCGAAGACCCGGTCAAAAGGCACCTCGGCCTCGGCCCGCCGCGTTTCCACCCCAATCCTCGGGTGGCCATCGACCTATGCTTACAGTTAGAAACTTTTGCCTCAATGCCCCAAGGCCTGCGCATGCCTGCCGTGACCCCTTACGAAGTGAAACCCTGGCTGTCGCAATACGGCGCCGCGGTGCCTGCCGAACTGCCCCGGCTTGCGCACGCCAGCCTTGCCGCGATGGCCGATGCCGCGGCCGAGCGGCACGCCGAGTGTGTGGCGTTCAGCTGCGTGTTGCCCAACGGCATGTTCGGCCGCCTCAGCTATGCGCAGGTGCGGCAACTCAGCGATGCCTTCGCTCACTACCTGCGCCGCGTGGTGGGGCTGCAGGCCGGCGACCGCGTGGCGCTGCAAATGCCCAACTGCCTGGCCTGGCCGGTGGCGCTGCTGGGCGTGCTGAAGGCCGGTTGCGTGGCCGTGAACACCAACCCGCTGTACACGCCGCGCGAGATGACGCACCAGTTCGCCGACAGCGGCGCGAAGGTGGTCTTGACCGTCGACCTGTTCGCCGATCAGCTCGAACGGGCCCTGGCCGGCACCCAGGTGCAGCAGGTCGTGGTCGTGCGCGTGACTGACTTTTTCCCGCCGCTGGTCGGTGCCATCGCGCATGCGGTGATGAAGTACTGGAACCGCGTCGTGCCGCCCCACGCGCTGCCCAAGGTGCACACGCTGCAGCAGGCGCTGGCCGCGGGCCGCGCGGCCGATGCGGGCGCGGCGCGCGGCTACTGGGCCGAGCTCGGGCAAGACAGCCTGGCGCTGCTGCAGTACACCGGCGGCACCACGGGCGTGGCCAAGGGCGCCGAACTCACGCACGGCAACCTGCTGTGGAACCTGGCGCAGATGCGCGCGATGGCCGGCAGCCGCATCGACGAAGGCCGCGAGGTCGTGCTGACTGCGCTGCCGCTGTATCACATCTTCGCCTTCACGGTGAACTTCCTCTGCATGTTCGAGGCCGGCGCCCGCAACGTGCTGGTGCCGAGCCCGCGCCCCGTGCAGAGCCTGCAGCGCGCGATCGAGAACGAGAAGATCACCTGGATCACCGGCGTCAACACGCTGTTCAACGCCTTGCTCAACGAGGAGTGGTTCACCGCCTACCCACCCAAGCACCTGAAGGCCGCCGGTGGCGGTGGTGCGGCCATGCACCACGCGGTGGTGGAGCGCTTCGAGCAGGTGACAGGCGCTCCGTTGGCCGAGGGCTACGGCCTGACCGAGTGCTCGCCGGTGGTGTGCTTTCAGCCGCTGCATGGCCCACGCGTCAAGGACAGCATCGGCATCCCGGTGCCGGGCACCGACATCACGCTCATCGACGACGCCGGCCAGCCGGTGGCCATGGGGCAGCCGGGCGAGCTGTGCGTGCGCGGGCCGCAGGTGATGCGGGGCTACTGGCAGCGACCCGAAGCCACCGCGGAAGTGCTGCGCGACGGCTGGTTGCGCACCGGCGACGTCGCGGTGATGGATGCCGAGGGCACCTTCCGCATCGTCGACCGCAAGAAGGACCTCGTGCTGGTGAGCGGCTTCAACGTCTACCCCAACGAGATCGAGGACACGCTGGCGCGCCACGATGCCGTGATGGAAGCGGCCGTGATCGGCGTGCCCGACCTCAAGTCCGGCGAAGCGGTGCACGCCTACGTGGTGCTGCGCGAAGACACCGTCGGCAAGGTCGGCGAGGCCGAGCTGCTGGCCCACTGCCGCACGCTGCTGACCGGCTACAAGGTGCCGGCGCGGGTGCACTTCCGCACCGAACTGCCCAAGACGCCCATCGGCAAGATCCTGCGCAAGGACCTGCGCGCGCAGGCGCAAGCTGCTGCCAGCCCGCGCTGACCTGTGCTGACCTGGCCAGAGGACCAAGACCATGTTGAGTGAAACCGAGACCACGCTGCTGGGCGTGATGATGATGGTCATCATGCTGGGCATGGGCGCCAGCCTCACGTTCAAGGACTTCGCGCTGGCCTTGCGCAAGCCGGCCGGCATCGGCATCGGCCTGGTCACCACCTATGTGCTGACACCCCTGGTGGGCGTGACCCTCGCCACGCTGCTGAAGCTGCCGCCGGCCTACGCCGTGGGCCTGATCCTGATGGCCTGCCTGCCCGGCGGTACCACCAGCAACATCTTCAACTACTTCAGCAAGGGCGTGCTGAGCCTGTCCATCCTGATGACGGTGGTGTCCACGTTGTTTGCCGTGCTGCTGGTGCCGCTGACGCTGGGCCTGCTCACGGCCAACATCGAAGGCGAATGGCGCGTACCGCCGGGCAACGTGGCACAGGTGCTCTTCGTGTTGCTGGTGCCCACCGTCATCGGCATGCTGCTGCGCAAGTGGAACGCCAACGTGGGCGCTGTCATTGAACTGGTGGGCGGTTTGCTGGGCGTGGTGGTCATCCTCTTTCTCGTCGTCACCTGGGTGCCGCGCAATCACCAACTGCTGGCCACGACGCCTTGGCAGGTGTATGCGGGTTCCATCGGCCTGGGTCTGTGCGGCTTCCTGGTGGGCTATGTGTTTGCGCGCCTGGTGCGGCAGGACGGGCGCCGTGCGCGCACCATCGCGCTGGAAACCGGCATCCAGAACGGACCTCTGGGCGTGCTGATCGTGCTGCTCACCTTCAGCGGCACACAGCAGCAGGAAGTGCTGCTGATCCCGGTGCTGTACTCGCTGTTCATCGTGCTGTCCTCCAGTGCCGTGACGGTCTGGTTCCGGCGCATCACCACGCGCGAGGAACTGGCGCGGGATGCGGCGAAGGTGGGCGTGCTGAAGTCGGCCTGATTGCCGGGGCCGGCCTTGGCGCCGGCAGCCAAGGCGCTCGTTCAGCCATGCAGCCGCGAGCTTCGCGGCACGCTGGCGAGCAGGAACTCCATCTGGTCGGCGACGATGCGGCGGCCGCGCAGGATCATGTCTTCGTGCAGGCTCGGCACGTAGGGCAGGTACATCAGCGTCATGCGCGCTTCTTCGGGCAGGCGGTTGCCCTTGTTGCCGTTGCAGGTGCGGCAGGCGGTGATGCAGTTCATCCAGCTGTCGGCGCCGCCGCGCGACACCGGCACGATGTGCTCGCGCGTGAGGTCGTCGAGGTGGAAATGGCCGCCGCAGTAGGCGCAGATCTGGCGGTCGCGCGCAAACAGCTTGGGGTTCGTGATGGCGGGTGTGGTGCGCCAGGCCCGGCTGGGCATCGCGCCGCGCACGGCGACGATGGGATGCAGCTCGATGCGGCTTTGCAGCCCCGTGCTGCGCTGCGTGCCGCCGCGCAGCACCTGGAAGGTGTCGCCCAGGGTCCAGGCCACCGCATTGGCCGCGTACAGCACGGCCGCTTCCCGCGGGCTGATCCACGCCTGGGGCCGGCCTGATACATCCAGCTGCAGCACATCCATTCGTTGAGCGTAACTGATCGGGCGTGACAGCTTCAAGCCGGCTCGCGCCAGGGTGTTTTCGAGGGTTAACCCGATAACCACGAAACCTGTGCGACCCCGGCGTGTCGCAGGCTAGAGAGCAGCCCCCAAAAAAGTCGCTTTTCTGCGCTGTGCCCGAAGACCTGATCGAGCCAGAATAGAACGACCGTTCGATTTTCAGATCCGCCCGTGCCCCCATTCGACACGCCGACCGCCGACACCGCCCTCGATGCCCCCGCCGGCCGCGCTGGCGGCCGTGGTGCTTCGCGGGCGCTGCAGAAGGGCCAGCAGACCCGCGCCACCATCCTGGAGGCGGCGCTCGGCCTGGCCTCGCACATGGGGCTCGAGGGTCTGTCGATCGGCGCGCTCGCCGAAGTCACGCAGATGAGCAAGAGCGGTGTCTTCGCGCACTTCGGCTCGCGCGAGGAGTTGCAGATCTCCGTCATCCGCGAGTACCACCAGCGCTTCGAGGAAGAGGTGTTCTTCCCGGCCGTGCGCCTGCCGCGCGGCCTGCCGCGGCTGCGCGCGATGTTCGAGAACTGGGTCAAGCGCGTCAGCGTCGAGATCGACTCCGGTTGCATCTACATCAGCGGCGCCGTCGAGTTCGACGACCGCCCCGGCCCCGTGCGCGACGCGCTGGCCAGCATGGTGCTGGCGTGGCACGCCGCGCTCGAAAAGGCCATTCGCATCTCGGTGGTAGAGGGCCACCTGCGCCCCGACACCGAAGCCGACCAGATGCTGTTCGAGCTGCACGGCCTGATCCTCGCGCTGCACCACGACGCCCGTTTTCTGCGCACGCCCGGTGCGCTCGACCGTGCACGCCGCGGCTTCGAGCGCACCTTGTCTCATTACGCCGTGGCGGGAGACGCCGTGCCGGACATCACCCCGCTGCGCCGCGCGCGCCGCTGAGCCGCCCCGCGCCCCTTTTCTGTCCCTTCTCTGTTTTCAGGAGTCGTCCCATGCCCCAGTACAACCCGCCGCTGCGCGACATGCAGTTCGTGCTGCACGAGTTGCTCGACGTGACGCAGGTGCTGAAGTCCTACCCGGCCCATGCCGAGCTAGATGTCGACACGGTGAACGCCGTGCTCGAAGAAGGCGGCAAGTTCTGCTCGCAGGTGCTGGCCCCGCTCAACCTGAGCGGCGACCAGGAAGGCTGCACGCTCGACCGCAGCACCCATGCCGTGACCACGCCCAAGGGCTTCAAGGAGGCCTACGCGCAGTTCGTGCAGGGCGGCTGGCCGGCGCTGTCGACCGACCCGGTGTTCGGCGGCCAGGGCCTGCCGCACTTCATGAACCAGAGCTTCTACGAGATGCTCAACAGCGCCAACCAGGCCTGGACGATGTACCCCGGCCTCGCGCACGGCGCCTATGAAT
>JBIJAP010000106.1:0-9574 GCA_044345715.1 Rubrivivax sp. | reverse complement strand
TGTTGCGAACGCTGCTAGGCGCCCTGGCCCTCCTGGTGGGCACGGGCGCGCAGGCCCAGGCCGGCCCGCCGCCATGGGCCGACTACGTGGGCACCTATGCCGCGGCCGGCGGCGGACAGCTGGAGAGCGTCGCCGGGCCGCTGCTCTTTGCCGTCATCGACGAGGCCAAGTACCCGCTTCAGCACCTGGCGGGCGATGCCTTCCAGACGCGATCGGGCGAGCGCGTGGAGTTCCTGCGCGACGCGGCCGGCCGCGTGAGCGGCTACCGGACGAACGGGCTCGACCACCCCCGGCACAGCGCCGAAGTGAACCCGCTGTCGGCGGCCCTGGCCTGGCCACGGCCCGAGCAGCCGGGCTTGGGCAACCGCTACCGCTACCGTGCTCCGCAGGCCCGCGACGACGGCATCGCCGTGGCTGACGCCGCCGAGGCGGGCACGGCTGCGGCATGGGCCCCGGCCACGCTGGAGCGCGTCGTGCAGGGCGTGCTCGACGGCACCTGGCCCGATGTGCACAGCCTGCTCGTGCACCACAAGGGCCGCCTGATCCTGGAGGAGTACTTCTACGGCTACCACGCCGAACGCCCGCACCAGCTGCGCTCGGCCACCAAGTCGGTGGTCAGCGCGCTGGCCGGCATCGCCAGCACGCGCGATGGCGCGCCACAGTCCGGCAGCGCCGTGCTGGCGCGGCTGCCCTACGCGCAGCTGGCCCAACCCGACGAGCGCAAGGCCCGCATCACCCTGCAACACCTGCTGACGATGCGCAGCGGCCTGGCCTGCAACGACCACGACGCCGCATCGCCGGGCAACGAGACCAGGCTCTACGAGAGCGACGACTGGGTCAAGGCCACGCTCGACCTGCCGCTGGTGCACGAGCCCGGCACCGAGGCGGCCTACTGCTCAGGCGGCGTGGCAGTGGTCGGCCGCCTCACCGAGCGCGCCGTAGGGCAGCCGCTGCCGGAGTTTGCGCACGACGGCCTGTTCGCGCCGCTGGGCATCCGCCGCGCCGACTGGCGCTGGAACTACCGGCTCGACCGCAGCAACCGCGAGTTCTCGCAGATCCACATGCGCCCGCGCGACCTGCTCAAGTTCGGGCTCGTGTTTGCCCAGGGCGGGCGGTGGCAGGGCCACCAGATCGTGCCCGAGGCCTGGGTGCAGTCCTCGCTGGCGGTGCACAGCAGCATCCGCGGCACCGACTATGGCTACTTCTGGTGGCGGCCCTGGCTGAACGTCGACACCGCGCGCGGCCCGCAGCGGGTGAGCTTCCACTCGGCGCAGGGCAACGGCGGGCAGCGCATCTACATCCTGCCCGAGCACGAGCTGGTGGTGGTGTTCACCGGCGGCGACTACAACTCCGGCGCCGCGCCGCCGAACCGCATCATGGCCACGGTGATCCTGCCGGCGCTGCTGGGGGTGCAAGGGCCGGCAGCGGGGCGGTGACAGGTGGAAGTCATGCCCGTGGCTGCTCGACGGCGCAGCTCGGCGTGGGTGCCGGACGGGCGCGCATCAAGCACCCATCAAGGACGCAAGTGCTTGGTCCTAAGTGACGCACTTGAACCTGCGTTGGTGTCGGGTTCTTTAGCGCTGGCGCGGGCTTGAAGGTGTTTGGCAAACTCACCCGACGGGTGAAGCCAAAGAGCCGAAGAAGACGATGCTGGCGCAGGCCAGCGAAGACGGGGTGGTCGTCGACACGATGAGCGGGCGCGTGCATGTGCGCTGGGGCGAGACGGCGCAAGCCACACCTCACGGACAGATTGTTTTCTTCGCCGAGTTCCTGGCCACGGCCGGTGTGTTCGACCACTGGGTGCAGGCCTGCCCCTTGCATTGCAGCAGCACCAATGCATCGCGCCCACGCGACATGCCGGGCACGCTGATGCTGGGCATACTGGCGGGCAGCAAGCGCTATGCGCACACCGCGGGTTTCGCGGCGACGCGGTGGCTGCCAAGGCCCTGAGCCTGCGCGGCATGGTCAGCGAGGACTCGGTGCGACGGGCGCTGGCGGCGATGGATCCGGCGGCCAGCTAGCCGTGGATGCGCACTGCGATGATGGCCAGTGTGCACGAGGCGCTGGACCGTCACTGGGTGCTGGACATGGACGCCCCCATCAAACCGCTGTCTGGGCGCCAGGAAGGTACCGAGATTGGCTACTAACCCGCACAAGTCTCGGAGCCCCATCCATGTGCTGCGCACCTTTTGGGTCGGCAACCTGCGCCTGGTGTTCGACGCGGTGCTCGGTTCGGGCAAGCAGCACACCTCGGGACATGCCAAGGCGGCGATGGCGCGGCTGCTCGATGAGCTTGGCAACAAGGCCCGAAGCCAACGAGCAGCTCTTGCTGGCGCTGCCACACGACGAGGTGCAGGACAAAGCGCAGGTCTGGGAGTACACCGTGCCGGCGACCAACGCGGCGCACCACATCGCCGCAATTGGCCAGCTCTACCGGGACCGCTGCGAGTACGAGAACGGATTCGACGAGTTGAAGAACCAATGGGGCTGGGGCGGCTTCACCACTCAGGACATGCACCGCAGCCAGGTCACCGCACGGGCCGTGGCGCTGGTCTACAACTGGTGGAGCTGGTACGTGCGGGCAGCCAACAGCGGCAACCAGACCACGCTGTACCTCACGCCAATGCACGCCGATGCCGGCATGATCAAGGCGATGCTCGCCAACGTTCATGCGGCCATCCAGCACGTCAAGGCTGCTGCGGAGCAGTTGCCAAAGCTCGACCGCTGGCGCACGCTGCTGGCCTATATCTGCCAGCGCATCGTCGGCCAGATCGGCCTGCCAATCCCGCCGCCGACGCTCTCGGCGACCGGTTAACTGCCGCTTTTGGGTTCAATTCTTCAGAAGATCGAGAGAATCGCGAAGCGTATTTCCGCGACAGAACACTAGCGTGGTGCACCCAGTCCCTTGGCACCCGGGGATGTCGATCGGCGACTCCCTCGCGGCGAGGGCGCGGCTCAGGCGGGGCAGGCCGTGGCCAAGACCTACTTCGCGGCCTCGGCCGCCTTTATTCGCTCGCGCGTGGGCGGGTGGCTCGAGAGCCACCCCTCGGGCTCGCGCGCGGAGCCTTGCGCGCGTTGCAGCGCCTGCATGGCCCGGGCGAAGTCCTCCGGCGTGCGGCCGGTGCGCCGCAGAAGGTCGAACGCGTAGGCGTCCGACTCGCGCTCGTCGTCGCGGGAGTGGACGGCCTGGACGACCAGGTGCGGCGCGTGCGAAGCGATGGAGCTCACGATCGCATGGTCGTTGAGGACGGCCGCGACGATCATCGCGTAGGCCGATTCGGCGACGATCTGGCCGAGCAGATGGCGGTGGTGCAGGTGACCGAGCTCGTGGGCGATCACCGCGTCGATCATGGCGTCGTCGGCGAGCAGGCGCACCAGCTCGTCGGTGACGACCACGATCCGCCCCGGCAGCGCTACCGCGTTGGCGCCCAGGGCGCCGCCGCCGCGGAACTCCAGGCGGGCGCCGCTCAGGCCGGCGACCTTCGCCGTCGCATCAAAGCGTCTGGAGATCGGGCGGCGGACGTCCTCGGCGAGTTCGGTCCGCCGGAGCGTCGTCTGGTCGAGGGCACGCAACACCTCCAGGCCGAGCTGTGCTTCCAGCCGCCACGGCAGGTGCTGCTTCGCCAGCGACCCGAAGTTGGGCACGAACCACGTGACGGCGGCGACGATCAACGCGACGAGGCCCGCGAGGCTGGCCGCGGCCGCGGCCCGGGAGCGGCCGGCGCGCTCAACGAGGCTGGATGGGGCGGCCGCGATCCCGAGGGCGGCTGCATCGCCGGAGCCGGCGAGCACCACTTGGCCGCCGTCCGGCAGCGCGAGTACCGGCCGCGGCGCTCCTGCCGGCGTGGCCCAAGCGAGCGCGGCCACGGGGTGGCGCGCAACATCCCCCGCGGCGCCCTGCAGGACGAGAACAGGCCCCTCGACGACGATCTGCACCTCCTGCGCCTCTGCGGTCAGGCCGTCGAACCACTTGGCAGAGGTCAATTCGGTCTTCACAGCGAGAGGTCGAAGTCGATGCCCTCGGCGAGGGCGCTGCCCGTGGTGCCGACGCCCGCCGGTGCGGCGCACCTGACCCAGCCCAGCGAGCCGTCCACGAAGGCCGTGACGTTGCGCACCCGCTCGCGAAGGGTGACGATGCGCCGCCAGGGCGAGGCCAAGCCGGCGGTGCCCACGACCCAGAGCGCGTTGAGCGCGAAGAGCTTCGCGAGCTGATTGGGCTCGAGCGTGCTGCGGAAGCGGATGCGCCCACCGCCCGTGAGGCGGTGCAGCCCGCGATTGAAGCGCCGGCCGCGGGCCATGCCGATCGCGAACGCCGAGATGACCAAGAAGGCGACCGACTGCAGCATCGCCGCGGTGTTCGGCCCAGCGAGCCACCCGAGCACGATTACGGTAATCATGGCAACGACCCCCAGCGTCAAGAACGCGCCCCCCATGCCCCGGAAATACACCTTGTAGAAGTCCTTGCCGGTGGCCGCGAGAGCGAAGTCCGCAGTGCCGTAGCGCAGGCCGCCGAAGCGCATCCTGGTGATCGAGGACACCATCCACGGCCAGGACCACGCCAGGACGAGGTAGGGGAACATGAGGAGCAGCGGGTTCGACGGGTTATCGGCGAACTGCGCCGCGATGTCCGCGGCCGGCCACACCAGCAGCGGCAGCACCGCCACGGCTGCCTCACGGTAGGGCGCCCGGAAGCGGAAACGCAGCCCCCGCCAGCTGTAGTTGGCGGCGTCGAAGGCGAGCGTCTGCAGCAGGAACCACGGCGCCACGAGGATCGCGAACGCAAGGAGCCACGGGCCGAACGAGGGCGAATAGGTGGCGAGACCCCAGCCAGCGCCCAGGATGGCGGCTGCCGCGAGGCGGCCCTTGAGGATCGGCAGCGGGCGCCCGCGATAGACAAAGGGCACGCCGCCCAGCAGCGTGTGCGAGGCGAGGTAGCGCTCACGTGCCACCTTGCCCCAGGGCGAGTACAGGCCGAGGCTCACCACGCTGAGGAAGAGCCCCACGAACCAGAGCCGCGCGTACTCTTCGGCGGTGCCGGTGAACTCCACCGGGAGAGGCTCGCCCGGCGGCGGGGGTGGGGCCTTCTCGGAGTCGGCGAGCGCGTCGGGGGCGTTCTCGCCCAGTTCCCCGGTGGCGTACTTCTGGCCCGGCAGCTCCGCGGCGCGCTTCGGGGCAACGTCGAAGGGGTTCCTGAAGGACATGGCGGGATGAGAATACTCAGGCAGCTCGCGTGGCGCTCTGAAGGATGCCACGCCGGGCGTGTGGATTGCTCGCCAGGATCCGCCCGCGTCCCGGGCACGACATGCCGCCGAAGCGGCTTTCGCACGCGGCCCACACCGCCGCCCCGCCCTCACCCACGCCAGGCCTCGCGCAGCTTCCGCTTCAGCACCTTGCCGATGGCGCTGCGCGGCAGCTCAGCCACCATCTGAAGCGCGCTCAGCCGCTGCGTCTTGCCGACCTGCGCGTTCAGCCACTGCCGCAGCGCCTCGGCCTCCAGGGAGCTGCCCTCGCGCCGCACACAAAAGGCCACCGGCGTTTCGCCCCACTCGCGGCTGGCCACGCCCACCACGGCGGCGTCGGCCACGTCCGGGTGCTGGCGCAGCACGGCCTCGAGATCGCTGGGGTAGATGTTGAAGCCGCCGCTGATGACCATGTCCTTGCGGCGGTCCATCAGCACGAGGAAGCCGTCGTCGTCGAAGCGGCCGATGTCGCCGGTGCGCAGGAAGCGCTGGCCGTCGGCGCTGAACCACTCGGCGTCGCGCGTCAGGTCGGGCCGGCCGTGGTAGCCGATCATCATGCCGGGGCTGCGGCCCACCACTTCGCCAGTGGCGCCGGGCGGCAGCTCGCGGCCGTCTTCGTCGATGAGGCGGATGTCGTGGCCCTCGGCCGGCGGGCCCACGGTGTGCAGCTTCGTCGGGTGCAGGTGGGCCTGCAGGATGCACGTGCCGCCACCTTCGGTGAGGCCGTAGTACTCGGTCAGGCCGCCGGGCCAGCGCGCCAGCACAGCCGCCTTGAGCTCGGCGTGGAAGGGCGCGCTGGTGCAGAACTTCTGCTGGAAATGGCTCAGGTCGAAGCGGCCGAAGTCCGGCAAGTCCATGAGCCGCCGGTACTGCACCGGCACCAGCATCGTGTGCGTGGCGCGGTGGGCCTGCGCGAGCTCCAGGTAGCCGCGGGCGTCGAACTTCGGCATCAGCACGGCACAGCCGCCGTAGGCCAGCGTCGGGATCAGGCACACCAGCGTGGTGTTGCTGTACAGCGGCGTGGCGATCATCGTCACTGTGCCAGTGCCGTAGCCCGATGCCGCGGCGCGCCGGATGTGCGCCCAGCGCATGGCATGCGGCTGCACGATGCCCTTGGGCACGCCCGTGGTGCCGGAGCTGTAGATGATGTTGAAGGGCGAGGCCGGGTCGATGGCCACCAGGCGCGGGCGCGTGCCGGCGGGTGGCAGGGCCGCGTCGAGTACCGACGGGTCGTCGCCGAGGGCGATGCGCTGCACGGCCTCGGGCCAGAGCACGGCGTCGGCCAGCGCGTCGCCGAACAGCACCCGCACACGGGCATCGGCCGCCATCGCCGCCAGTTGCGCCGGCGTGGAACCCGGCGCCAGCGGCACCGCGGCGGCGCCGGCGCGCAGGATGCCGATGAACACCGCCACGGCGTCGAGCGAGGTGGCGCCGCACAGCGCCGCGGTGTCGCCAGGGCCCAGACCGCGCGCCTGCAGCAGCGCCGCGATGCGGTCGGCGCGTTCGTCGAGCTCGCGCCAGCACCAGCGCCGTTCGCCGCACACCAGCACCGGGGCTGCAGGGCGCTGGCGGGCGTGTTGCGCCACCAGGGCGGGCAGGCTTTCAAAGTCCGATTCGGGCAGGGTCATCGTGCGATGGTGCCGCAAGGCCGGGCCGCCTCTGGATAGAGTGAACACCATGCCCCGCCTTCATCGAACCCTCTCCGCGCTGCTGCCTGCGCTGCTTCTCACCCTGGCCACGGCCGCTCCCGCGGTGCCCATCGACTGGCAGCCGGTGGGCCGCTTCGACATCGCCCGCACCGAGACCACGATCGCGCAGTTCCGCGCCTTCGTGGCTGCCACCGGCACCGTGACCACGGCCGAGAAGCGCTGCGGTGGCGAGGTCTACGAAGCCGGCTGGGTGCAGAAGCCCGGCTGGACCTGGCGCGCGCCCTTCGGCGCCGGCCCTGCGCCGGCCGACGACGAGCCCGCGGTGCACGTCACGTGGCCCGAGGCCGCCGCCTTCTGCCGCTGGGCTGGCGGCCGCCTGCCGACCGACGCCGAGTGGGCCAGCGCCGCCTACACCGAGCAGCGCGAGAAGCCGCCCGCACCGTTCGAGCGCGGCCGCCGCTACAGCCTGCCCACCGGCGACACGGCCCGCGGCGCGCAATGCCTCGGCGACTGCGGCCCCGAGGCCGCCACACGCGCCGTGCGCCACGGCGCGGCGCTGGCGCGCGGTGCCGGCCACGCGCGCACCGGCCGCACGCCAGCGGGTGTGAACGGGCTCTTCGACATGGGCGGCAACACCTGGGAGTGGGTGGACGATGCGCCCGGCGCAGGCTCGGTTTCGGGCAGCACCGAGCGCCGCACCCGCGG
Source organism: Rubrivivax sp. (assembly GCA_044345715.1). Classification (GTDB taxonomy): domain Bacteria; phylum Pseudomonadota; class Gammaproteobacteria; order Burkholderiales; family Burkholderiaceae_C; genus Rubrivivax. Next base: position 1,980 of record JBIJAP010000106.1, on the reverse strand, counting down.
CGGCTCGTGGTGGTACGGCACGGCGCAGATGCAGGCCGAGCATCACCAGGCCAAGCCGGCCGACACGGCGGTGGTCTACATCGGCTTTCGCTGCGCGCGTTCGCGCTGAAAGCGCCCGATTCCGGGCCTACTTCGAGGCCGGCGGTCCAGCCCCTGCGCTACGATCGTTAGCATCCAGCCGAGGTCTGGGAGGACCACGAAGTGCTGCTGCGAGTGCTGGCCGCGTTCGGCCTGCTGGCCCTGTTGGCCAGCGTGATCTTCAGCCTGCACCATGCGGGACACTTCCGCGCCTGGCTGGCCGGCACGGCCGACACGAGGCCGAGCGCGATCGTGTTCGACAACGGCTCGGTGCGCGACCTGGCCGCGCCCGCTGCGCCCGGTGCATCGGCCCCGGCGACGAAGGTGACGGAGCTGTCGCCCCCCGGCGCGATCCGCAAGTGCGTGCGCGGCGACCGCGTCACCTACAGCAACCTCACCTGCCCGGCCGGCTTTCGCGAGCGGCCCATCAAAGCCGAGCCGGTAACGGTGGTGCCGGCCGTGCGCCTACCCGCCACCCCACCGGCGGCCGCCCTGCCGGGGCAGGCGCCGGGCCAGAACAACCCGCGCTCGCTGCGTGACGTGCTCGACCTGAAGCCTGATGAGCAGCTGCGCCAGCGCATGATCGACCGCGCGGTGGAGGCCGAAGCCAAACGCTGAGCGCAGCACGCCGGCTCCCGGGCTCGGGCTCGGGTGCGGGTGCCGATGGACAGCGCGGCGCCCTGCGGCCAAGATCGCCGCGCTGCGGCCCCCTTGGCGCGCTGCGCAGAGAGCCCGCCGCTGAACCCCACCGCCTCCCAACACGCCGCCGACTCGCGCTACGCCTGGACGCGCCTGGCCGCCGTGCTGGCGCTGATGACCATCGGCTCCAGCGGCATGTACGTCATCGCCGTGGTGCTGCCGGCCGTGCAGGCCGAGTTCGGCGTGGCACGCTCCGAGGCCTCGCTGCCCTACACGCTGCTGATGGTGGGCTTCGGCCTCGGCGGCATCCTGATGGGCCGGCTGGCCGACCGCTTCGGCGTGATGGTGCCGGTGCTCATCGGCGCCGTGGGCCTGGGCAGCGGCTACGCGCTGGCGGCCTCGGCCGGGGGCATCGGCAGCTTCTCGGTTTGGCACGGCCTGCTCATCGGGCTGCTGGGCAGCTCGGCCATCTTCGCACCGCTGGTGGCCGACACCTCGCTGTGGTTCGTGCGCCGGCGCGGCATCGCGGTGGCCATCTGCGCCAGCGGCAACTACCTGGCCGGCGCACTGTGGCCGCCGCTGGTGCAGTGGATGGTCGAACACCACGGCTGGCGCAGCGCCTACTTCGCACTGGCCGGCGTGTGCGTGCTGGCGATGCCGCTGCTGGCGCTTCTGCTGCGGCCGCGGCCACCGGCGGCGGTGGCCGCCCCCGTGCGGCGGGCCGGTGCCGCGCAGCCGTCCGAGCGGCCCTTCGGCCTGCCGATGGGCGGCGCGCAGGCGCTGCTGTGCCTGGCGGGCGTGGCCTGCTGCGTGGCGATGGCCATGCCGCAGGTGCACATCGTGGCCTACTGCACCGACCTCGGCTTCGGCGCCGCGCAAGGCGCGCAGATGCTGTCGCTGATGCTGGCCTGCGGCATTGCCAGCCGCTTGATCAGCGGCGCCATCTGCGACCGCATCGGCGGCCTGCGCACGCTGCTGCTGGGCTCAGTGCTGCAGGGGCTGGCGCTGCTGCTGTTCATTCCGTTCGACGGGCTCGTGTCGCTGTACGTGATCTCGGCGCTGTTCGGCCTGTTCCAGGGCGGCATCGTGCCCAGCTACGCCATCATCGTGCGCGAGCACTTTCCGCCCGCCGAGGCGGGCGAGCGCGTGGGCTGGGTGCTGATGAGCACGCTCTTCGGCATGGCGCTGGGCGGCTGGCTATCGGGTAAGGTGTTCGACCTCACCGGCTCGTACGAGGCCGCCTTCGTCAACGGCGTGGCCTGG
>JBIJAP010000519.1:0-2570 GCA_044345715.1 Rubrivivax sp. | reverse complement strand
ACACGCCGTGGTCGAAGCGACGCGGCTGAACGAAATGGTGTGGGCCATGGACGCCCAGATCGCCAAGCTGGCCGACGGCCGCGACCAGATGCAGCGTGCCGAGGACGCCGTGGCGCGCATGGAAGCGCTGGCGCGCGACGCATCGCGCGACCTGGCCGCCGCCCAGCACACCCGCGAGCAGTTCCTGCAGGACTCCGCGCGCCAGGACGCACAGGCCCGTGCGCTGGCCGATGCCATGCGGGGTGCGATAGAGCGTCTGGCGCTGGACCGACAGGAACTGGGCGCGTTTGACGAGCGGCTGAAGGCGCTGTCCACCGCGCTGGCCGACACCGAGCGTCGCGTGCAGGCCGTGACCGCGCAAGACCCCGCTTTGCAGGCCCTGCAACAGCAGGCCCAGACCCTGAGCCAGACCTATGGGGTGCTGACCGCCGATGCCGAAGAGCTGGCGCAACGCCAGTCCGCCCTGAACGGGCTGGCCGACCAGCTGCAGCAGATCGAGGCTCTGGGTCTGCGCACCGCCGCCCAGCAGCAGGGCCTGCTGCAAAGCCAGCAGGAATTGGACAACGCCCGCCGCGGCCTGGCGGAGTTCCACGCGGCGCATGCCGAATCGGTGCAGCTGCGCCAGCAGCTGGCGCAGGACCGCCAGGCGCTGGAAGGCTTTGTCGAGCGGACCGCCGGCATGTTGGCACGCGCACCCGCTGTGCAGTCGCGGATGGACGCGGTGCTCGAGCAGATGGACCGCGTCGAACAGGGCAGCCAGACCGCGCTGCGCCTGGCCGACGTGGCCGCCGAGCTCGACACCCAGCTGACGCGCTTGCAGGACCGACAGCAGCTGGTGCAGGTGCTCGAGCAGCGCGTCAACAGCCTGCACGCGCTCACCGCGGACGTGGACCGCACGCTGCAAGAACAACTGGCCCGCCACTCCGAACTGCAAGGCCTGAAGCACCAGTGCGACACCCTGGTCACCCAGGTGGCTGACGCGCAGCACAAGCTCGAAGGCGTGGCGGCCTTGCAGAGCCGACTGCAGCCGGTGGCCGAACAGGTGGCGTCGCTGCAGCAAACGCTGCGGGCCTCGCACCAGATGGTCGAATCCATGCAGCTGGACGAAGCGGAAGTGCTCAACCAGCAGGCGCAGTTTGCAGAACTGGTGGAACAGGGTCGGCAGCAAGCGGCACAGACCGCCGACAGGCTGCAGCAGGTGAGGGCCGCCAACGACGAACTCGCCCAGGCTTCACAGCTTAAGCAAAGCCTGCTGGTGGAACTGGCGCAGGTTCAGGCGCGCCAGCAGGAGGCGATGGCGCAGATCCAGGTCACCGAAGACCAGCTGCAACGGGCCCAGGGCCTGGCCGCCCAGCTGGAACAGCGCCGCGGGCAGTTGATCAGCGCCGACCGCGCGATGGCGGCCCTGGAAGGTCGCCTGGGTGAACTGGGCCGCAGCGCCCAGGCCGTGGAGCAGCAGATGCAGACGCTGGCCGAGCGCCAGACCCTGGTGCTGGCGGTGAAGACCGAGGTGGACCAGATCCGCCAGATCAGCAGCGCAAGCCGTGCCAACCTGCAGTTCGTGGCCGAACACCGCAGCGCGGTGGCCGAGGTTCGCAGCCAGGTCGAGGCGGTATTGGCTGGCGCGGCCGACACCCAGGCGCGCATCGAGCACATCGAGTCCCGTAGGAAGGCGGTGCAAGAGGTTCAGGCCAGCGCCAGCGCCGTCACCCACATGCTGGGCGACATCCACCTGAACCTGGAAATGCTGAGCGAGCAGCGCGCAGTGATCGACCACGTGGGCGAACAACTCGCGCGGCTGGACTTCACGGTGCAAGAGGCCAACAACACCTTGCGGGCTCTGCAGCGCGAACGTGAAGTGGCCGAGCGCATCGAGCAAGGCATCAAGACGCTGCGCACACGGGGCGGCCCGGGCGCAGCGGCCTGAGGGCGCTGCTTCGCCGTCCAGCCCCCGTCCACCGCCCAGGCGAGGCCGCGCAACAACACCGCCTGTCCCAGCGCGCTGGCCTTGGTGAGGCCCACGATTGCATCGCCAGCGTGCATCGCCTGCCGATCGATGCCCAACGTGCTGCAGCGAACAGACCCGGCGCGGCGCCTGCGCGACAGTGGGATATGACCCGTCCCACTCATCCCATCAAGCTGAGCATCTTCGCACTGCTGCTGAGTGCTCTGCCTGGCGCCGTTCGTGCGCAGACCGCGGGTCCGGCTGAAGGCTCCTACCTAGGGCTCGGCGCGGGCGTCGCGCGCAGCGCTGACTTCAACCGGGGTGCGTTCGATCTGGCCCTGCAGGCACAGACCCTGACCGTGCGCACCACCTCCGTGGAAGACCGCGACACCGGCTGGAACCTGTACGCCGGTTACCGCCTGGGCCCACACTGGGCTGTCGAAGGTGGCTACACGTCGCTGGGGCGCTACCGCTATGAAGGCCAGGTGGTGCAAGACCCGGGCACGGTGCAGGCCACCTTAAAGGCCGAAGTCTGGAAGTTGGCTGTGCTGGCGATCCTGCCGCTGGGCAGTGACTTCGAAGTCTTCGGCAAGGCCGGCTCCGGCTACTGGCATACACGGCTGGA
>JBIJAP010000186.1:0-7020 GCA_044345715.1 Rubrivivax sp. | reverse complement strand
CGCGGATATGGCTCGCTGCTGGGGCTGGGGGTCGGCTGGCGCATTTCGGACACCTTGAGTGCCCGCGCCGAATGGGAACGCTTCGGACACGTCGGGCAGGCCGACCGCACAGGGAGGGTCGATATCGACTTCGCGTCGATCGGCCTTCGATACCACTTCTGAAAACCGGATCGCTCAGCATGAAAACCAGATCACCACGGCTACTCGCCCGCGCTCTTGCTGCGGCCATCGTTGGCCTGTGCCTGTTGGCCGGTGGCGCCAGGGCACAGACCGTCAGCATGCCGACGCCACAAGGCCCCGTCGACTTCGACAGTGCCAGCTTCGCCTACGCCCTGCTGACCGGGCCGGGCGGCAACTTCGGCTGCTTCACAGCCGGCACGTTGTCCGACTGCACCCCCGCGCTGCTGCAGGCAGCCGTTCTAGGCCCGGACCTCACCACCGGCCTGACACTGGGCCAGGGCGCCGTCATCACGCTGGCCGTCCCGGCCATCGGGCCGGGTCTGGTGTTCTGGGAGGCGGGCAATTTCGCTCTGGCCGGCGATACCTGGGATGCCCTGGTGTCCGTGCACACGGAGGCCGGATGGTCGGTTGAACGCAGTGTGAGCCCCCTGCATCTGGCACCCGTTCTGAACGACACCTATCCATCGGGCTACGGAACCAACTTCGCCACCTTCTCGGCCGAAGAGTTCGGCCTGCCGATCAACAGCGTGTTCGACGCCGTGCGGATTCGTTCATGCTGCGGTGCCGATGCCCACTTCGACCTTCTTGCCGTGGCGGTGGTGCCCGAGCCAGGCACCGCGATGCTCTTCGCGATGGGTGCGCTGGGGTGTGCCCTTGCACGCCGCCGGGGCTTCCGAGCGACCTGAAGCCAGGCAGCCAGCGGCAACCTGCGCAAACGCCGCCTGGGCGACATCAAGGCCTATTGGGGCCCGTGACGATGCCGCCTGCCTAGCGTCAAAGTCCCAACAAGGCCGACCGCAGTTCGGGCCTGCGCGTCTTGGGGTCCAGCCAGATCTTAAAGAAGGCCTCACTGAAGGCGGCATCGGTCGTTTCGCCGATCAGACGGCCGTTCAGAAAGAACCTCGCTCCGGCCGTAGGCACGTACACCCCGACCAGGCGATCGCCTGACTTCACGTCCACGAACAGATTGGTCATGAAGGCTGTCCAGTCCTGGACCTGCTCCGCGGTCGCCCCGCTGATGCGTGCCATTTCGATGAGCGAGGTGTTGGTGATGTCGCTTGCCTTGACGGAGGTGCTGTACCTGATGTCAAGCGCAAACGCGCGGCTGAAGCTGAAAACACCAGCAGCGCTCTCGGGCAGCCAAAGGATCGCGTCATAGGCCTTGAAGCCGAAGAACCGCAAGGCGCCAGTGCCCTTCGCCCGCCATCGGGTTCCATACACATTGAGTTCCAGGGGAGCAGCGAGGCCAGGCGCCGCGTTCGCGGCTGCACGAGGGGGCTCGCCGGGCGCTGCCTCTTGGGCATGGGCCGCCCCTGCCAAACCGCATGCCAGGACCAGCAAAATCTCAAGGACCTTGGTTCGGCTCCCGAGCAATCGAAGGAACGCCGAGTCAGCCCAAGCCGTGAGGTGAGGTTTCATCCAACGATTCTTGGACACCTTGCGCTCGATCGCAACCGGCCGGGCTGGGCGATCAGTTTGCCGCGAGGCAGCCATTGGGGCTGGGTTGTCACGGCGCGGTCTCCGAGTCCCAGGACACGGCGGCGCTGTCGGAGGCCGCGCGGGACACGTGGTTCAGAGCGGGCACGCGCTGGCACCCCGCGGAGCCGCAACATGCCTCGCGGGTGGCGGACGTCGCGCCGGTGCCTGCTTCGTGAGATTTGCCACCGTGAAGCCGCATCGGTGCTCCGATCGCTGTTACGGCAAGACGATATCCTCGGGGGGTCGCGGCATCTGCCCGGGGTCGCCTTCCGGGCGTGATGTCGCGCGTCCAAGTCCCCGTCGATGCGAGGGCCGCTTCTGCCCGATTCCCTGCGGGGTTCCACCGTTCAAATGGCGACCACACTCAAACTGCCGGCTTACCGTACCCAGCCGTGGCACGGCCGCTGGCTGGCGGCAGCGCACGCTGTGCCCGCGCACCGTTCGCGATGAATTGGCTCTTCTCACCGGCCCTCAGGCCCTTCGTGCTGGTCGCCGCCGTCGCGAGCCTGGTGCTGAACCTCGCGCTGCTCGTGCCTTCGCTGTACATGCTGCAGGTGTTCGACCGTGTGTTCTCCAGCCGCAGCATGGAAACCCTCACCATGCTGACCGTGATCGCGGTCGGCAGCCTGCTGCTGATGTTCCTGATGGACACCGCGCGGGCGGCAGCGCTGCACTGGGCTGGCAAGGTGCTGGACGGCCGCCTCGGCCCCATGGCGATCCACAAGCTGCTGGAAGAAGCCGCCCGACCCCAGCTCAAGAAAAACGACCACGCGGCCCGTGACGTCACCCTCTTGCGCAGCTTCATCACCGGCAACGGCATCTTTGCGCTGTTCGACGCACCCTGGCTGCCGATCTACCTGCTGGTGATCTATCTGATGCATCCGGTGATGGGCGCCTGCGCCGCAGCGGGCGCTCTGTTGTACTTCTTGCTGGCCTGGCTGAACGAGCGGCTGACCCGCGAGCCCACGGAGAAGATGCTGCTCAACTCCCGCGCCGCATCACGGTACATCGACGCCGCGGTCCGCAATGCCGAGGCCGTGGCTGGCATGGGCATGGAGAAGGGCGTTGTGGGCCGCTGGGAAGAGCTCAATCGGCTGGTCCAGGCCGATGCCACACGGCTCGCGGCCTCGGGAGCCCGCATGGGCGCCCTGGTGCGGGCCCTGCGCTCGGGCATGCAGGTGCTCATGCTGGCGGTCGGCGCCTGGCTGGTGGTGTCGCAGAACGTGTCGCCCGGCATCATGGTGGCAGGCACCATCCTGCTGTCCAAGGCCTTGCAACCCGTGGAACTGCTGATCACCGGCTGGAAGAGCTTCATCGAGGCTCGCGGAGCCTGGGCCCGCCTGTCCACTCTCCGCCGGTCGCGGGGCGGACGCGGCGATGCGTTGAGCCTGCCGGCGCCCCGCGGCGCCCTGGACATCGAGCGCCTGGTCTACGGCGGCTTGCCGGGCGGGCTCCCGTTCATCAAGGGCATTTCGTTCAGCCTGCGCCCCGGCGAGATGCTGGGCGTGATCGGCCCGAGCGCCTCTGGCAAGACCACCCTGGCGCGACTGCTGCTCGGCATCTGGAAGCCGCAGAGCGGCCACATTCGCCTGGACGGCGCGGAAACCAGCCAGTGGCCCCGCGACCAGCTGGGTCCCTTCGTGGGGTATCTGCCGCAGGACGTGGAACTGTTCTCCGGCACGGTGGCCGAGAACATCGCCCGCATGGGCGTGGTGGACTCCGACATGGTGGTGCGTGCCGCCCAGGAGGCCAAGGCCCACGACATGATCCTTCGACTGCCACAGGGCTACGAGACCCAGATCGGCGAAGGCGGTGCCGTCCTCTCGGGCGGGCAGCGGCAGCGCATCGGCTTGGCCAGGGCACTGCACGGCGACCCCCGGTTGGTGGTGCTGGACGAGCCGAACGCGAACCTCGACCGGGAAGGCGAGATCGCGCTGGTGGCCGCGCTGACCAGCCTGAAGCAACGCGGTGCCACGGTGATCCTCATCGGTCACCGCCCTAGCATGATGGCCCTGACCGACAAACTGGCCGTGCTCCACGACGGGCAACTCAAGGCCTTCGGCCCCAGCCAGCAGGTCATCGCCCAAGTCTCCGGGCAGCCGCAGCCGGCAGCCCCGAGCGGCGCGCAGCGTGGCGTGACCGCAGGCAGTGTGGCGAGGGGATGAGATGAACTTCTCTCCTTCGGTGCTCACGCAGTTTCCGGATGACCCGCCGAGCAGCTTTGAGCCGGGCCGGCGACCCACCCTACCGGCGGTCAAGGGCCGGCGCAATTCAGGTGCACTGACCGCGCCGCTGATGCAGCCCTTGACTCCTGAGTCGGAGCTCGTGGCCTGGAAGCGTCAGGCCCGAGGTCTTGGCCTGGTGCTGGCCGGCTTTGCCGGGGCATGCGTGTTGTGGGCCATCCTGGCTCCATTGAGTGGCGCGATCATCGCGGCCGGGGTGGTAAAGACTGAGCAGAACCGCAAGACCGTCCAGCACCAGGAGGGTGGCATCGTGGCCGCCATCCTGGTGAAGGAGGGACAGCGGGTGAAGGCCGGCGAACCGCTCGTGGAAATCGGCGATGTTCGCGTCAGCGCCAGCAACAGCATCTTCGTCGACCGACTGGCCTCCGAGTCGGTGCGTCGCGCCCGGCTGCAGGCTGAACTGATGCTGGCACCGGTGTTCACCTTTGCACTGCCCGACGAAGGTGCCGAGGCCACGGCCGAGTACCTGGCCCGTGAACGCGCCCTGTTCACTGCCCAGCGGCGAAGCCTGGAGCAGCAAGAGGTGGTGCTGCGCACCCAGGTCCAGGAAACCGAGCGGCAGATGCAGGCCCAGGGGTCCCAGGTTGCCGCCACCCAGGCCGCACTGGACTCGGCGCGCGAAGAACTGGAGATGAACCGAAACCTGGTCAAGGAAGGCTTCATCCAGCGCACCCGTCTGTTGGCGCTGGAGCGGGTCGTCTCGGATTACGAGAGCCGGCTCGGTGAATTCCAGGGCAACCTGGCCCAGGCCAGGCAGCGCATCGAGGACTATCGCTTGCGCATCGTCCTGTCGCGCAACCAGTACCAGCAGAAGGCCGCCGGCGAGCTGAAAGAGGCCGTGGCAAAGATCGACGAACTCCAGCAACAGCTGCGCGCCACGACGGACCAGGTCGATCGCCTGGTGGTGCGGTCGCCGGTGGACGGCGCGGTCATGGGGCTGCGGGTCACGGCACCGGGCCAGGCCATCGGTCCCCGGGATCCCATCCTGGACGTGGTACCACTGGAAGAGAAGCTGGTGGTCGAAGCGCGCGTCAAGCCCGACGACGTGGACCACGTGCGGCTCGGCAGCGATGCCGAGGTACGGTTGACCGCCTACGAGCAGCGCAAGATGCCCAAGCTCATGGGCAAGGTCGTCTCGGTCTCACCCGACCGGGTGACGGATCCGCAATCGGGCATGAGCTGGTTCACCGTCCAGGTGGAGGTGGACCTCGGCCCCTTGAAGGACACGCCCAACGTCGGCATGCAGACGGGCATGGCTGCCGAGGTGTTCGTCACCACCCCGAACCGCTCTCTGCTGGACTACCTGCTGCAGCCGCTGCTCGACACGGCACGGCGGGGCATGCGCGAACCCTGAGGCACCCGGGGCGCGGTGGCGCGCGGTGACCGGCTGAGGGTCGGCCGCTGTGCACCAGCCGGCACGATCTGGATGCAGCCAAGCTGACCTGTCCGCCTGAGCCGTGGGCGCATGGTCCCACCGCGCGCGGCTGCCATCGACGGCGGCTGCACGGCGCTGCATCAGAGGCCGACGCGGCCGGGAACCAGCCAGAGTGACCAAAGCCGTGCTGCCCGCCTGAGGAAGGTCCGGCAGAGTGGCCGGCCAGCCCGCCGACCCAAGAGCAAAAAAAGGCCGGCCCGGGCAAAGCCCGGGCCGGCCACAGCTACGACCGACCGGCCCGCCCTACCCGGCAAGGGCAGGGACGTTCCGATCGACAGACTTCAGCCGCCGAAGATGTCGCCGACTCCGACGCCTGGCGTCAGCTGGAAGTTCTTCAGCACGATGTCGGCCAGACCGTCGTAGCTCAGCACCGTATCGTTGCCGACGACGGTTACGGTGACATCCGCAGGATCCCAGTCAGTCGCCTTCAGACGATCGCCTTCGGCGTAGTTGAAGTCAAGGATGGTGTCGACGCCCCAGCCGGCCGGCAGGGTGTTGAACTGGAACACGAAGGTGTCCGCGCCAGCACCGCCGTTCAGAGTGTCGTCGCCCACGCCGCCGGAGATCAGGTCGTTGCCGGAAGCACCAACGATGATGTCGTTGCCGGCACCGCCGTCGAGCAGGTTGCTGAAGGAGCTCGAGAAGCCAGTGACGTTCCAATGGCCACCCGCACCGGTTTCCACACCCGCCAGGTCGCCGCCGTAGAGCTTGTCGTCGCCCGCGCCACCCGACAGCCAGTCGCCGTCGTTGCCGCCCACCAGGACATCGTTGCCGACCGAAGACCAGAGCATGTCACGGCCGTTCTGGCCCAGCACCGTGACGCTATCCGCTGCATTGGCCGGGCCCCGCACCGGCGTGGTCAGGTCGACGATGTCATCGCCGGCACCCATTTCGAAATTCTCGATGCCGGAAACGAGCTCGCCGGTGCGGGTGCCGTCATCGTTCAGCGCGTAGCGGAACAGCACGTCGTGCCCGGAAGTGCCCAGCAGCGTGTCGGTGCCGGCGCCGCCCTGGAGGGTGTCGAGGCTGCCGAAGAACTTGTTGCCGGCGTCGTTAAGCTTGACACCCGTGCTAGCGGTGATGTCGCCGTCACGGTTGAAGGCGAAGACGTCTTTGCCGCCGATCTGGCTGAAGGTGCGCTCGGCCTCGAACATCAGGATGTCGTCGCCAGCACCGCCGTTCAGCGAGTCCTTCCCCGCGCCGCCCGACAGGACGTCGTTGCCATCGCCACCGTTGACAGTGTCGTCGCCCGCCTCGCCGAAGAGCACGTCGTTGTCCGCGCCGCCGTCAAGGGTGTCGTTGCCGTCGCCGCCCATCAGCACGTCGTCGCCGGCGTCGCCCTGGAGCTGGTCGTTGCCACTGTTGCCCAGCAGCGTGTCGTTGCCAGCGTCGCCACGCAGCACGTCGTTGTCGCTGCCGCCGTCCACGGTGTCGTCGCCCGCTCCGCCTTCGAGCGTGTCGGCACCCGCCTGGCCCGCCAGCACGTCGTTGCCGGCATCGCCCTTCAGCGTGTCGTTCCCCGCGTCGCCAACCAAGCGGTCATCGTCGGCGCCGCCTTCCAGCAGGTCGTTGCCGGCCCCGCCGGAGAGCGCGTCAGCACCCGCACCGCCGTACAGGCTGTCGTTGCCGGCATCGCCGTTCAGCGCATCGTCGCCGTCGCCGCCGTGGATCTGGTCGTCGCCG
>JBIJAP010000104.1:0-9638 GCA_044345715.1 Rubrivivax sp. | reverse complement strand
TCAGCATCGTGCTCGCCACGGCCATCAGCAACAGCGCCGTGAAGGTGTCGGCGCTGATGATCTGGCGGTCGAGCAGGATGCTGGCGAAGATGATCTCGATCAGCCCCTTGGTCTGCAGCAGCCAGCCCACGGTGCGTGCCTCGCCCGGCGCCCAGCCCTGCAGCCGCCCGGCCAGTGCCACGCCCAGCAGCTTGCCGGACACCGAGGCCAGCACCAGCGCCGCCGTGACGGCGAACACCGCCACGCCGCCCACGCCCCATTCAGTGCGCAGGCCGGTGGACAGAAAGAACACCGGCATCATCACCAGCAGCACGTTGGCGCGCAGCGCGTCCAGTTGCGGCAGCGGGAACCAGTCGCGCTCCAGCACCGCGCCGGCCAGGAAGGCGCCGACCATGTAGTGCAGCCCGCACCAGTCGGCGCCCAGCGACACCAGCGCCAGCCAGGGCAGCATGAGGAACCAGCGGTCGCGCTCGGGCACCCGCAGGAGCAGCTTCCGGAAGCCCCAGGCGGCAAACGCAAACAGCAGGATGAAGATCGCCTGGCGGCCCAGGCGCGTCCAGTCCAGCAGGATCACCGCCAGCACGGCCCAGATCAGGATGTCGTCCAGGCTGGCGTAGCGCAGGATGCGCTGGCCCAGCGGCTGGCGCAGGATCTCCATCTTCTCCATCAGCAGGATCAGGATGGGCAGCGCCGTCACCGCGCAGCCCATGCCGATGCCGGCGACGAACTGCCAGGGCTCGGCCTTCGGGCCCATCCAGCCCGTGCCCGTGAAGGCCAGCAGGCCCATCGCCAGCAGCGAGCCGAACAGCAGCGGCATCACCAGTGCGCAGCCGGCGGTGATGGCGCTTTCGGTGCGGTGCTTCCAAGCCGACTTCAGGTCGAGTTCCAGCCCGGCGATGAACACGAACAGGCTGACGGCCCACCAGGCCAGGCCGTTGAGGCTTTGCACGACGGCGGGCTTGAAGACGGCCGCGAACAGCTCAGGGAATGCCGCGCCGAACAGGCCGGGCCCGAGCAGGATGCCGGTGACGATCTGCACCACCACCAGCGGCGCCCAGTAGTCGGTGCGGCCCAGTCGCCATATGGCGTAGGGCACGAAGAAGATGACCGCCATGGCGATCAGGAACAACTCGACGGTGGTCAGGGGCGGGCCGGTCATGCTGGGCGCGGATTGTGCCGGCCGGCCCGCGCCGCCTACGCAGTTCTGCGCACTAGGGGTGTCCCGTGCCGCCGAGGGGGCGACCGTGCCCACAATGCCGGCCAGCAGCATGCCGACTGCGGATGCCGGCTTTGGTGCCGCCGATGAACGAGATTCAGGAGACCCGCATGACCTTCTCTTTCCCCTGGGCCCGCACGGGCCTGGCACTGGCCGCGCTGGCTGCGCTGGCCGCCTGCGGCAGCGACACCGAGGTCACCATCGGCAGCGGCGACTACGAGGTCAACACGCGACCGCTCACGCTGCCCAACCGCATCGTCACCACCGCGTACGACGGCGTGGCGAACGACTTGCTCACGGCCGGACTGGGCCGCACGGGCCTGGCCAGCGCCGCGGCGCCTGCGCTGAGTGCCACGCCCACGGCGGCCGAGTTGCGGCGCCTGGCCATCCACACCAACTACCGAGCCCTGGTCGACACCACCGCCGGCGGCGGATTCGGCACCCTGTACGGCCCCAACGTGGCTGCCGATGGCACCGCAGGCACGGGCGAAGGCCGGATCGCCGGGGTCGAGTACCTGACGCTCGACATCAGCGGCAGCACCGTCATGCTGCAGGTGCCGGTCACCTTCGACCCGGCGGCTGCCTGCCTCGTTACGGCGCCTTCGTCGGGCTCGCGGGGCGTGTACGGCGCCATCGGCACCTCGGGCGAATGGGGCCTGAAGCGAGGCTGCGCCGTCGTCTACACCGACAAGGGCACGGGCAACGGCGTGCACGACCTGCAGAACGACACCGTCAATCGCTTCGATGGCACACGCGCCACCGCGGCAGTGGCGGGCGGTGATTCCAACTTCACGGTCGCGCTGAGCGCGTCTGGTCTGGCGGCATTCAATGCGGCCACGCCGAACCGCTTTGCCGTCAAGCATGCCCACTCCATGGTCAATCCGGAGGCGGCCTGGGCGCTCCTCATGTCGCAGTCACTGCAGTTCGCGCTGTACCAGCTGAACGAGCAGTTCGGCGAAGTCCTGCCCGATGGAAGACGCAAGGTCACGCTGACGCCTGCGAACATCCTCATCATCGCCGCCGGCGTCAGCAACGGCGGCGGCGCCGCCCTGGCCCTGCAGGAATTGGGGAACATCGCCGACGGCGTGGTCGTGAGCGAGCCCAACGTGCAGATGGCCCCGGCCCCCGGCCTGCGCATCGAGCGCGGCACGCTGCCGGCCTACACCGGTGGCAGCAAGCCGCTGTACGACTACTTCAGCTACGCCAACCTGCTGCAGCCCTGCGCCGCGCTGGCCACGGCAGCCACCGCCTCGCCGTTTGGCTACACCGGCGGCACGGCGTTTGTCGCCGGCAACCGCTGCGCCTCACTGGCCGCCAACGGGTTGGTGACGGGCGCGACCACGCTGGAGCAGGCCAACGACGCACTGGCACGGCTGCGCGCCTACGGCTGGGAGCCCGAGGCCGACCTGCTGCATGCCAGCCACTACCTGTTCGCGAGCCCGGCCATCGCGGTGACCTACGCCAATGCGCATGGCCGCTTCAGCGTGACGGACAACACCTGCGGCTTCAGCTTCGGCGCGGTTGACACAACCGGGGCGCCGGTGGCGGCGGCGCCGGCGGCCATTGCGGGCGTCTTCGGCACCGGCAACGGCGTGCCGCCGAGCGGCGCGCTGCAGCTCATCTGGAACAACAGTGTCGGCGGCCCGCGCAACCATGGTGCGGCCACCAGCCCGAGCACGAACGCCCTGGACTTCGCCTTCGACGGCGCGCTGTGCCTGCGCAATCTGTGGACCGGCACCGGCGCGCAGGCCGACGCGGTGCGCGCCGGCGTGGCCGAGGTGCGGCGCAGCGCCAATCTGCGCGGCACGCCGACGATCATCGTGCACGGCCGCAACGACACGCTGGTGCCGCCGAACTTCAGCTCGCGGCCCTACGTGCTGCGCAACGCGCAGGTGGAGCAGGCGGCCAGCCGGCTGCGCTACATCGAGGTCACGAACGCGCAGCACTTCGACTCGTTCCTGCCGTTCCCGGGCTACGACACGCGCTTCGTACCGCTGCACCTGTACTTCAACCGCGCCATGGACGCGATGTGGGCGCACTTGAAGAACGGCGCCGCGCTGCCGCCCAGCCAGGTGGTGCGCACCACGCCGCGCGGCGGCACGCCGGGCGCGGCCAATGCCATCGCGGCGTCCAACGTGCCGGCCATCGCGGCCAACCCGCCGACCGGCGACCGCATCACCATCGACGGCAGCACGCTGCGCATCCCGGAGTGACGCCATGACCACGCTCAAGCTCAACGGCCGCGACACCACGGTGTCGGCCGACCCCGCCACCCCGCTGCTGTGGGCCCTGCGCGACGACCTCGGCCTCACCGGCACCAAGTTCGGCTGCGGCATGGCGCAGTGCGGCGCCTGCACGGTGCACCTCAACGGCGCACCGGTGCGCAGCTGCGTCACGCCGCTCGCCGCCGCCGCCGGCGCCACCGTGACCACCATCGAAGGCGTGGCCACCGATCGCACCGGCGCCGCCGTGCAGGCGGCCTGGATTCGGCACGACGTGGCCCAGTGCGGCTACTGCCAGAGCGGCCAGGTGATGAGTGCCACGGCGCTTCTGACGCGCGTGAAGAAGCCGACCGATGCGCAGATCGACGAGGCCATGGCCGGCAACCTGTGCCGCTGCGGCACCTACCAGCGCATCCGCGCGGCCATCCACGACGCGGCGGCGTCGCTGGCCTGAGGCGGAGGCCGGCGATGAAGATCGAACGCCTGCTCTCGCGCATCGAATCGGCCGAGGCCCTTGAACCCACCGGCGAGCCACCAGCGGGTTTGTCTCGCCGCCACTTCATGGCCACGACCGTGGGGGGTGCACTGGGCCTGGCCGTCTGGCCGGGCGGCGCGCACTCGCAGGCCGGCACCAACGCCGGCCTGAAACCCACCGACGCCCCGGGCGCCTTTGTCAGCATCGCGCGCGACGGCGCCACCACCATCCTGTGCAACCGCATGGACATGGCCCAGGGCATCGAAACCGCGCTGGCGATGATCTGCGCCGAGGAGCTCGACGCCGACTGGAGCCGCGTGGCCACCGGCTTCGGCAACCAGAAGGCGGCCTATGTCGACCCGGCGATGGGCATGCACCTCACCGGCGGCAGCAACTCGGTGAAGAACAGCTACACGCAGTACCGCGAGCTCGGTGCGCGCACGCGCGCCATGCTGCTGGCGGCGGCCGCGCGGCAGTGGGGCGTGCCGGTGGCGGAGCTGAGTGCGGCCAACGGCAGCATCACCGGCAGCGGGCCGCAGGGGGCGCTGAAGGCCGGCTACGGCGAGCTGTTCGAGGCCGCGATGGCGCTGCCCGTGCCCGACGCCGTGGTGCTGAAGTCGCCGCGCGACTTCAAGCTGCTCGGCAAGCCGCAGACGCTGAAGGTGGCCACGGCCAAGAGCACCGGTGCGCAGGCCTATGGCATCGACGTGCGCCTGCCCGGCATGCTGACGGCGGTGATCCAGCGCCCGCCGGTGTTCAACGGCAAGGTCGTCGGTTTCGACGCCGCGGCGGCGCGCCGCATCAAGGGCGTGCGCGCCATCTTCTCGGTGGCGCTGGACCGCGGCGGCCAGGGCGTGGCCGTGGTCGCCGAGGGCTACTGGCCCGCGCACCAGGGCCGCGAGGCGCTGAAGATCGACTGGGCCCTGGCCGACGTGGCCAGGCCCGACACCACCGCGATGCGTGCCGAGTACCTGCGCCTGGCGCAGACGCCCGGCACGCCGGCGCCCGAGCCGCATCTGCGCGCCGACACCGCGGCCGGCAAAGACGCGCCGAAGAAGATCAGCGCCGAGTTTGTGTTCCCCTACCTCAACCACGCGCAGCTCGAGCCGCTGGCCTGCACGGTGGACCTGCTGCCTGATCGCGCCGTGATCCACGCCGCGTCGCAGATGCCGGGTGTGGACGCTGGCGCGGCGGCCTCGGTGCTGGGCCTCAAGCCCGAGCAGGTGGAGATCGTCGTGCAGATGGCCGGTGGCGGCTTCGGCCGCCGCGCCACGCCGGGTGGCGAGTGGGTGCGCGAAGCCTGCGCCGTGGCCAAGGGCCTGGCCGAGCGCGGACAGCGGGCGCCCGTGAAGGTGGTGTGGAGCCGCGAGGACGACATGCGCTCCGGCTACTACCGCCCGTTCACCGTGCACCGCGCCGAGATCGACTTCGATGCCGCCGGCAAGGTGCTGGCCTGGGAGCACCGCGTCGTCAGCCAGAGCATCCTGGCCGGCTCGCCCTTCGAGGCCTTCATGGTGAAGCAGGGCGTCGACGTCACCACCACCGAGGGCCTGCGCGAGCCGTACGGCGTGCCGATGAACGTGAGCGTGCACCACCCGCAAGTGAACGTGCCGGTGCTGTGGTGGCGCGCGGTCGGCAGCACGCACACGGCCTACGTGATGGAGACGCTGATCGACGAGATCGCGGTGGGGACGAAGCAGGATCCGGTGGCCTACCGCATGGCCTTGATGGGCACCGAAGCCAAGACGGCCCGCCACCGCGCCGCGCTGCAGCTGGCGGTTGATGCCAGCGGCTATGCGCGCCGCCGCCCGGTGGCCGGCACGGCCTGGGGCGTGGCGCTGCACGAAAGCTTCGAGTCGGTGGTGGCCTACGTCGTGCAGGTGCAGATGCAGGGCCGCGGCAAGCAGCGCCGCCCGGTGCTGACGCAGGTGACGGCCGGCGTGCACTGCAACTTCTGCGTCAATCCACGCAGCGTCGAGGCGCAGGTGCAGGGCTCCGTGCTGATGGCGCTGGCCACCACGCTGCCCGGCCATGCCATCACGCTGAAGGACGGGCGCGTCGAGCAGGGCAACTTCCACCAGTTCACGCTGCCGCGGCTGGCGCAGATGCCGAAGGTGGCCGTGCACATCGTGCCCAGCAGCGACGCACCCAAGGGCATGGGCGAGCCGGCCCTGCCGCCGCTGGCGCCGGCCTTCGCCAACGCGGTGGCGCGCCTGACGGGCGAGCGCCAGCGCGAGCTGCCGTTCCGCTTTGCCTGAGCGGCCCGCGGCAAAGAGCCCGGCCTTGACGCCGTGACGACGCGGCCGGTGGCCGGGGCGATCCCTAGAATCCCCCGCCTTCCCCTTCGAAGGACCGCATGTCTACCGGTGTCATCCGCATCCGTGGTGCTCGACAGCACAACCTGAAGAACCTGGATCTGGACATCCGCACCGGCGAGCTGACGGTGGTCACCGGGCCCAGTGGCAGCGGCAAGAGCTCGCTGGTGTTCGACACGCTGTATGCCGAGGGGCAGCGCCGCTACGTCGAGACCTTCAGCGCCTACGCGCGCCAGTTCCTCGACCGCATGGACCGTCCGGCGGTCGACAAGGTCGACGGCGTACCGCCGGCCATCGCCATCGACCAGACCAACCCGGTGCGCACCAGCCGCAGCACGGTGGGCACGATGACGGAGCTGAACGATCACCTGAAGCTGCTGTTCGCGCGCGCCGCGCAGCTGTTCGACCGCGAGACGGCGCTGCCGGTGCGGCACGACTCGGCGCAGACGATCTATGAAGACCTGCAGCGCCGCGCCGCCGCCCTGGGCGACCCGCGCCTGGTGTTCAGCTTTCCGGCCGAACTGCCCGCCGACACCACGCCCGAGCAGCAGGAGCAGTGGCTGTCGGCGGCCGGCTTCACGCGCGTGCATGGCGAGCGCGTGGTCGGCGATCGCAAGGTGCTCGACGTGGTGGCCGACCGCTTCCGCATCGCCGGCACCGAGCAGGTGCGGGTGCTCGAGGCCATCGAGCTGGCGCTCAAGCGCGGCGGCGGGCGGGTGGCCGTGTTCGCCGGCGACGCCGCCGAGCCCTGGAAGTACAGCACCGGGCTGCACTGCCCCGAGAGCGACATTCGTTACGCCGATCCGCAGCCGGCGCTGTTCAGCTTCAACAGCGCCTACGGTGCCTGCGAAACCTGCCGTGGCTTCGGGCGCGTGATCGGCGTCGACATGGGCCTGGTGATCCCCGATGCGCGCAAGACGCTGCGCAACGGTGCCATCAAGCCGATGCAGACGCCGGCCTGGAAGGACTGCCAGGACGACCTCGTCAAGTACGCCGGCGAGGCCGGCATCCCGCGCGACACGCCCTGGGGGCAGCTCACGCAGGCCCAGCGCGACTGGGTGATCGAGGGCACGCCGAACTGGAAGGGCAACTGGAACACGCAGTGGTACGGCGTGCGGCGATTCTTCGAGTACCTCGAGAGCAAGGCCTACAAGATGCACATCCGCGTGCTCTTGTCGAAGTACCGCAGCTACACGCCGTGTGGCAGTTGCGGCGGCGCGCGGCTCAAGCGCGAGGCGCTGCTGTGGCGCTTGGGGTCGGTGGGGGATGCGGAAGGGGTGCTGAGGCGCACCGTTCGGGTTGAGCCTGTCGAAGCCCCCGCCAGCACTTCGACAAGCTCAGTGCGAACGGAGGGTCTCGGCACCACCCACCGCCGCTTCATGCCCATCGGCGTGGCCTGGAGCCGCGAGCAGCTGGATGCCTTGCCCGGCCTGCACCTTCACGATCTGATGCAGCTGCCCATCGAGCGCCTGCGCCGCTTTTTCGACGGCCTCACGCTGCCCACCTCGCTGCACGACGAAGCGCTGAAGCTGCTGCTCGATGAAATCCGCACGCGGCTGAAATACCTGTGCGACGTGGGCCTGCACTACCTCACGCTCGACCGCCAGAGCCGCACGCTCAGCGGTGGCGAGGTGCAGCGCATCAACCTGACGACGGCGCTCGGCACCAGCCTCGTCAACACGCTGTTCGTGCTCGACGAGCCCAGCATCGGTCTGCACCCGCGCGACATGAACCGCATCGTCGAGGCCATGCACCGGCTGCGCGACGCCGGCAACACGCTGGTGGTGGTGGAGCACGACCCGGCCGTGATGCTGGCTGCCGACCGCCTGATCGACATGGGCCCCGGCCCCGGCGAACGCGGCGGCCAGATCGTCTTCGACGGCACGCCCGAGGCCGCGCGCTCGGCCGACACGCTCACCGGCGCCTACCTTGGCGCACGCAAGCAGGTGTCGACGGGGTTTCGCAAGCTCGTGGAGCCGGCCACGCCCAAGCTCGTGCTCACCGGCGCGCGCGAACACAACCTGCAAAACGTGACGCTGGAGCTGCCGCTGAACCGGCTGGTGTGCATCACCGGCGTCAGCGGCAGCGGCAAGAGCTCGCTGGTGCAGGACGTGCTGTACCCGGCGCTCGCGCGCCACTTCGGCAAGGCCACCGAGACGCCGGGCGTGTTCGACAAGCTGCTCGGTGCCGAGCAGCTGTCGGACGCCGTGTTCGTCGACCAGAGCCCGATCGGCAAGACGGCGCGCAGCAACCCGGCCAGCTACGTGGGCGCCTTCGACGCGCTGCGTGCGCTGTTCGCCGAGGCACCCCTGGCGCGCGAGCGCAGCTACACGGCGGGCACCTTCAGCTTCAATGCCGGCGACGGGCGCTGCCCCACCTGCGGCGGCAGCGGCTTCGAGCACGTGGAGATGCAATTCCTCTCCGACGTGTACCTGCGCTGCCCCGATTGCGATGGCACGCGCTACCGCGCGCCGGTGCTCGAAGTGAAGCTGGTGCGCGGGCCGCATCGGTTTTCCATCGCCGACGTGCTGGAGCTCACCGTGGCCGAGGCCGCGCACTGGTTCCAGAACGACCGCGAGGTCGTGGCGCGGCTGCAGCCCATCATCGACGTGGGCCTGGACTACGTGCGCCTGGGCCAGCCCGTGCCCACGCTCAGCGGCGGCGAGGCGCAGCGCCTCAAGCTGGCCGGCTTCCTGGCCGAGGCAGCGAACTCGCCCGCGCAGCGCGTGGCCAAGTACGGCACGCTGTTCCTCTTCGACGAGCCCACCACCGGCCTGCACTTCGACGACATCGCCAAGCTGATGCGGGCCTTCCGCAAGCTGCTGGCGGCGGGGCATTCGTTGCTGGTCATCGAGCACAACCTCGATGTCATCCGCGCGGCCGATTGGCTGGTGGACCTGGGCCCCGAAGGCGGCGAGGCCGGCGGCCTCGTCGTCTGCACCGGCACGCCCGACGACGTGAAGGCCCATGCCACCTCGTACACCGGACAGGCGCTGCGCGAGTACGAGCAGGCCATGGGATTCACGGCCGGCGAACCTGCCCCCCCGTTCGGGCTGAGCCTGTCGAAGACCGCGCTCGCAGTTCCGTTCGGGCTGAGCCTGTCGACGCCCTTGCGCACCACCAGCGCTTCGACAAGCTCAGCGCGAACGGGTGCGGATGGACCAGCGCGAACGGCTTCCGATGACGCCATCCACATCGTCAACGCGCGCGAGCACAACCTCAAGTCGCTGAGCGTGCAGGTGCCGCGTGGCGTGTTCAACGTCGTCACCGGGGTCTCGGGCTCGGGCAAGAGCACGCTGGCCTTCGACATCCTGTTCAACGAAGGGCAGCGGCGGTATCTCGAGAGCCTGAACGCCTACGCCCGCAGCATCGTGCAGCCGGCGGGGCGGCCGGAGGTGGATGCCGTGTAC